>CANKVI010000001.1 GCA_947487095.1 Acidimicrobiaceae bacterium
ACGGGGCTCTAAGCGTGGGCGAAACGATGCAGGCAAAGCCAAGCGACCCTTTGGGTCCAGCTGCCGATCGTGCACTCCTACGAACAATGTGTCCTCCGCTACCCTCGCAAACCCTTGTGGGGCTTGCCTTCCCGTGTATTGCTGCCGTTGAAAGGAGTCCGCACTCCGGATCAACGAGGAATACGATATCCCCACTTCCCCCCACTTTGGTGTATTTCTTCACCACTTTCCC
Organism: Acidimicrobiaceae bacterium; assembly: GCA_947487095.1. Next base: position 233 of record CANKVI010000001.1, read on the forward strand.
CCACTTTTTTAGAGACAGCACAATGCCCAAAAAGGCTTATTTCATTGACGAATCGGGGAATTCAAAGCCAAACTGGCCAAATTCTCGGAAAAAAACTTTTGCTAGAGGGGCAGATGTGACACGAAAGTGTCGACAATCGCCTGCTGGCTCGCCTGAACCACTGCGACTCGATGCGCAATCTCACTCAGGTTGCCTGGCGTATTCACTACGTACTTCTCCACATCATGTGGATTCCACTTCGTATATATGGTGCATTGAAAGCGCGCATAATCGCGTGTGCGTCGCTGACTAATGCCAACGAGTTTGCTCAGCGATTCGTGATCTCGTCGAACCACTTCTCCCGGTCCAACACCAGCAAAACACAACAAGTCACCCCACGCATCGCTGCTTAGTGATTCGTGATGAACCGAAACATTGTTTTCGCCAAGTGCATTCAGCGTCTGCACCCATACGTCACCCAACCACCACGAAGCTTGTGCAACGTCATCGCTCCACAACACATCGCCACGTGGAACAACGACATCGAGCCACACGTGTTCGCCGAATGCAAGAAACACAATTCCACCGCCACTGCGACGACGCACTACTTCAATTCCGTCACGACTGCACTGTTCGCCGTTCAACAGTGATTCATCTTGGCGTGAGCCAAGCACGATTGCTTTTTTCGTTATGTGCACATCCCAAACCGCACGTTCTGCAACAAGATCGCGACCATGTTGTGCACTCGCAGAAACCTGTTCGGTGTACAACTTCCACGATGAGTTAGGAAGCGTGGGCAAGGTATTGCTTCCATGCATCGGGCACTCGCCCAACAGAAACAGAAATCCATGCAAGCTCGCGTGGCGCATGTGGTTCGCTTGCAAGCCTCATGCCCGCTTCTTCCGGCGTGCGATCGCGTTTACGCAAATTGCACGGCCTGCATGCGGCAGTTACGTTTTCCCACACGTTCATACCACCACGCGAACGTGGCATGACGTGATCGATGGAATCCGCGACTCCTCCGCAATATTGACAACGATGATCGTCGCGAGCAAACACTGCACGACGCGATAGCGCGGTTCGACGGTGATACGGAACCTTCACTACATAGCGAAGCCGAATGACCAATGGCCCTGGCATTGAGAAATTCTCTGCGTGCACTTCCGTTCCATCGTCTTCAACGATGTCTGCTTTGTCTGAGAGCACCAGACATACGGCGCGTCTCGCAGACACGACACTGAGCGGCTCGTACGTTGCATTGAGAACGAGCGCGCTACGCATGGTTAGCCTCGCCGCCCTCGGCGACTCAACCTGGTCGTACTTTGCCAATCGCGCGACCATTCGAGGTAATCAATGATGTCGTGTATCTCTGGGTCGCGCTTCGCTCCGCCATATTGAGTTGTAGTGCGAAATTCAACGTATGCAGGCGTAGGCAATGGCAGGAATGGCGGTTGCTTCCACCAGCCTTTTGGAGCCAAACGAACTGCCTGTCGAACTGCGGTTGTCCACAACCAAGGACGCACCAATAACGCTGCAATCAGTTTGGCAAGAGTGGAAAAGTTCATCATGGCGTTGCGCTCAGACTAATTGGGCTTTGGTTCCTTTGGCAGACCAAGCACCATTTCTCCAATGATATTTCGCTGCACCTGCGAGGATCCTGCATAGATCGTTCCAGCGCGAGCATTGAGGAATGTTGTCGCCCAGCTCATGGAGTCATTCGGAGCGCCAGCATCGTCAGTTTGAAATGCACTTGATGGCTTACGACCCGATGGCACCAATGCGTCCATTCCCATGATGTCAATTCCGAGTTCGGTAACCACCTTGTGATATTCACTCCAATACAGCTTGAAGATTGCACCGTCTGGGCCTGGATGATGTCCCGCCAAGAACTGCGTCAGCGTGCGCATACCGAGGTAACGCATTACCTGTACAACCGAATAGCACTTTGCGAGCCGCTGACGAATGCGTGGGTCAGAGGCAACACCCTTCTCACGAGCAAGATCCATTAAGCGATCAATTTCTGCTTGAAAACGAATTGGTGCAGTTGCCGCTGCTTCGCCACGTTCGAAACCAAGCAGACCCATGGCCACTGCCCAACCGTTATTTACGCCGCCAACAACATTTTCTTTTGGCACCCGAACGTCGGTGTAAAACACTTCGTTGAATTCGCTCTCACCAGAAATCATCTTGATTGGACGAACTTCAATACCTGGCTGCCGCATGTCAACAAGCAAGAACGAAATGCCCTTGTGCTTCGGCGCATCAGAATCGGTACGCGCAAGCGTGAAGATGTGATCAGCCAAATGACCCGCCGATGTCCAGATCTTTTGTCCGTTCAAAATCCATTCGTCACCATCGAGCACAGCCTTCAGACCAACATTGCTCAAGTCGCTACCAGCGTTTGGCTCGCTGTATCCCTGACACCACACATCATCACCAGCAATAATGCGCGGCAAGTAATGCTGCTTTTGCTCTTCGGTGCCGAATAGCAACAAGGTGTTACCCAACATTTGAATACTGAACACATCGTTTGATCCACCAGTTGGAACACCGGCGCGCTCAAACTCTTCTGCCGCAATTACTTGCTCAAGAGCCGACAATCCACCGCCGCCATATTGTTTCGGCCAACCCATTGCGAGGTATCCGCCCTTTGCCAACACTTGCCGCCACTGCGTGACGAACTCTTCCAGCGGTTTGCCTTCAAGTGTTCCAATTCCCTTCCAATCACTTGGCAGGTTGTCCTTCAAGAATGCTTGAACTTTGAGACGGTAAGCCTCGGCTTCTGGCGTGTACGAAGGTTTCATGGGCTAGACGCTAGTCGGCACGTCGAAAAGCGAAATAACCGAACGCACCGTAAATACTGGCAACTATTCGCGGAACATGGAGCGCGCCCGAAAGCCGCCCACTTTGGCAGCCGAACGCAACGTATCGGCAACGTCTTTCATGCCTGCCTTGCTCATTGCCCGCAACTGATGCTCGATCACCAGAACGCAAGCAAGCATGCCCAGGAAACCAAGAAATGCGACCAAAAAGTGCACCTGCAATGTGGCGACTGTGAAAACCAAAGACGCGACTACGCCCAACGCAGCCCAACGCACTTTACGAATGGCATGGCTATACAAACCTGACGACGAAACCGCTTGCGCAAATTTCTTGTCGGTGTGGAGCTGCTCTTCGAGCTGGCTCAGAATGCGTTGTTCATCTTCAGAAAGTGGCACAACCACATTGTTCCACGAAATTGGCTCAGACTCAACGCAGGGAGTTCTATTCCTCTGAACTCTGCGTTTCCCCACTGTCATTCGGACCCCATTTAGATGCCCCAGGCTTGCGCCCAGACCGCAAGGTACTGGCTGGACGGATAGCCGTGTCACCAAAGCGACTACGAATATCGTCGATCGCTCTCGTGGCAGGAGCCCATACTTCATCCAACGCCGCGATGTCTGTGGTCAGAGATCCATCATCGAACAGACTCAGTTGAGGTTCGTGCTCCTCAAAATTGCGCGTGCTCAGTCCAATAAGACGCACGCCTCGAGAAACATCGAGCCCGTTGAGTAGCGGCTCAATCATTTGCACCATTGCTTGCGCTGATGTCACTGAAGCCGCCTGCGTGTTCGAGCGGGTGATGGTTTGAAAATCTGAGAACTTCACTTTTAGCGTTACGGTTCGAGGCACTAATTGATCTTCCCTGCATCGTCGTGCAACTGCATCGGCAAGACGAACCAGATGAGTTCGCAACACAGATTTATCAAAGAGGTCATGAGAAAACGTCTCTTCATGCCCGATTGACTTTGTTTCGCGATCGGAAACTACGGGCGACCGGTCTATCCCATTTGCCAATTGCACCAAATGCATAGCGTGCGCTTCGCCAATTGAATGTTTCAATGCAGACACTTCTGCAACGGCGAGATCTGACACTTTGCTAATTCCGATTCGCTCCAGTTTTTCCAACGTTGCTGGGCCAACGCCCCACAGTGACTTCACATGCATCGGCCGGATGAAGTCCAGTTCAGAACCGTTCGGCACTTCAACAACTCCAAGTCCTGGAGTTACACCCTTTTCATCTGCAATTGGTTTGGCTCGCTTTGAAGCCAACTTGGCAATAAATTTGCTCGGCCCAATACCAACGCTGCAAACAAGTCCAACCTCATCAAGCACACGTGAACGAATTGATTGGGCGATTGACACCGCGCTGCCAAACAAACGCAGTGCGCCTGTCACATCAAGAAACGCTTCATCAAGCGATAGGCCTTCAACAAGTGGCGTGTAGTCGCGGAAAATGTCAAATACCTGCGAGCTCACCTCCACGTAGGAACTCATGTCGCCGGGCAAAAAGATGGCATGCGGGCATAACCGTTTCGCACGCGATGAAGGCATTGCAGAGAACACGCCAAAACGCCGTGCCTCATACGAAGCAGCTGCCACTACCCCGCGATTTCCATCGCCACCAACCACCACCGGCTTACCAACTAATTCTGGGCGTCGGAGCAGTTCAACTGCCACGAAAAACATATCCATGTCCACATGCGCAATGGTGCGCAGTGATTTACCAGTTTGCGTCTCCACTATGTGCACAACGATACGACAACTACGCTGTTGCCGTGTCCACTAATCCCGGTTCAGAACGCCCCCTTTCAGCGTTGCCATCCATACGCGCTCGAGCGATTGCATTCGCAGGCATCCTCGTTTCAGGAATCGCTGGCGCTGCAATGGGATACCTCATGGTGGATGTGCAGTGTTCAGGATCGTGCGCCGTTCCAACCGGAATTGGAATGTTCACTGGATCATTCATTGGTGCATCAGGTATGAGCGTTGTCGCGGTACTTGCATTGCGTGCAATCGGAGAATGGCGAGAACTTGCAGATAAGGAAACCCGCAGTTCGTGACCCTTGCCAACGAATTACTGCTCGTTGCAAGTGAGCTCGCTCGTGCAGCGGGCGACATGGCACTAGCCGGCCGCAAGGCTGGACTGCAGAATGTGCAAACAAAATCGACAGCCACCGACATGGTTACCGAGTTCGATCGGGCGTCAGAAAAACTCATCGTGGAGGGCATGCGCGAACGGCGTCCACTCGATGCCATTGTTGGCGAAGAAGGTGCATCAATTGCCGGAACCAGCGGCATCACCTGGTACATCGACCCAATTGATGGCACGACCAACTTTCTGTACGACCTTCCTGCTTGGGCGGTATCAATCGGCGCAGAAGACAGCGACGGTCCACTTGCAGGTGTCGTATATATACCAGCGCTCGGCGAAATGTTTTCTGCGACCCGCGGCGGTGGTGCGTTCTTAAACGGCTCACCAATTCGTTCGAACAGCATCTCCGAAGTTTCCCAAGCATTGGTCTGCACCGGGTTCAGCTATTCAGCAGAGCAACGCACCATTCAGGCACAACGGGTTTCCAAGTTCATCCACCAGATTCGCGATATTCGTCGCGCAGGCGCAGCCGCTATTGACCTGTGTTTTGTTGCCTGCGGTCGCATCGATGCATATTTTGAGGAGAATCTCCACCAGTGGGACATCGCAGCCGGAATCCTGATTGCTCATGAGGCAGGCTGCCGAAGTGGCGATTTCGCGGGCAATGCCCCGAGACCTGCCGAAATACTGACCACTGCCCCAGCCATATTTGACCAGCTCTCAGGTTTGATCATGGCTGCAAGCGCAAAGAAAGAGTAAACATTGTGACTGTGGGTATTCGCGTATTGGCCGTTGAAGACGACGAGCGAATTCGCGCATCAGTCAAGCTCGCACTTGAAGACGAAGGCTGGATAGTTGACGAAGCCGCAAGCGGCGAAGACGCGATCGCCATATTCTCCAAACACCCAGCCGATGTTGTGCTGATCGACATCATGCTTCCAGGCATCGACGGTTTTGAGTTGTGTCGCAACATTCGTAAGTCAAGCGATGTCCCAATCGTCATGGTGACTGCGCGCGCAGATACCCACGACGTCGTTGCTGGTCTTGAAGCCGGAGCCGACGATTACCTCACTAAGCCATTTGCGCCAAAGGAACTTGCTGCTCGCATTCGTGCACTCTTGCGCCGCGTGCGACCTTCAAAACCTGGCCACTCCAAATTGGTATTTGGCAATTTGGAGATCATTCCCGATGAGGGGAAAGTACTGCTTGATAATGCAGAAGTTGAACTGACAAAAACCGAATTCCGATTGCTCTGCGAACTGGCAAACGACCCTGGTGGAGTGTTTAGTCGCGAATTGTTGCTGGACAAAGTATGGGGATACGGCTACTTCGGCGACGGCCGCTTGGTTGACGTACATATTCGACGACTTCGCATGAAGGTAGAGACCGATCCAGCCAACCCCACACATGTGGTGACGGTTCGCGGGCTTGGCTATCGCTTGCAATCGTGACCGACATTTTTTCTGACGAATCCAACGCTCGGTACCGCCTAAACCGCACGCGCAAACTGATTCGCACTTCGGTGCATCGATTACTGCCGCGAAGAATTGGTTTGCGAAACCGAATCTTGCTCATCTTCGTTATTGGAGCGCTTCTGCTCTCAAGTGTTCTTGCCTTGGTGACGTATTCATTCACACGATCAAACTTGGTGGAACAGCGTTTAGCAGCAGAAACCAACCAAGCCATCACAAATGCCCGGCGAACGCAGAATGATCTCATTCGTTCTTCTGCGGAGGTACTCCTTTCCCTTGATCAGGGCGGCACCGCACATCGCATGATCTACTTCGACAATAAGTGGACAAGTAGTAGCCCATTGTTTTCCCCACAGATGATTCCACCTGCTCTCTTGCAACGAGTGCAACGCGATCAAAAAGCAGCAACCATGATTGTGGACAGCCTGAAAGGCCAGGCACTTGTTGTTGGAATTCCACTACCCCGCATTAACGCCATGTATTTCGAATACGACAATTTGCGTGAGGTTCGTGATGCTTTGCAGAGCGTTCGATTAGCTCTTGCTTTTGCAGCCTTCACCACCACATTTGTTGGTATTACTCTTGGTGTGTTTGCTTCGCGACGCGCGGTGCGACCACTTGCTAATGCCGCGCAAGCCGCACGCGCGATAGCTGATGGCCGACTAGAAACACGGCTTGAACCCACAGACGACCCAGACATGCAAGCCCTCACTTCGGCATTCAACGACATGGTGACAACTCTGCAAGAGCGGGTTGAACGTGATGCCCGATTCACTTCAGATGTCAGCCACGAATTGCGTAGCCCACTGATGACTCTGGCTGCTTCTGTGCAAGTACTTGAATCACGGCGCGATGATCTTCCAGAGCGGTCGCAGGCAGCACTCGACTTACTGTCTAGCGATGTTGTTCGGTTCCAAGGCCTTGTTGAGGACTTGCTTGAAATTTCGCGGTTCGATGCGGGCGCTATTCGGCTGGTTCTTGAGCCACTGTCACTCTTTGAATTCATCAAGCAAGCCGTGTCGGTCAGCAGTCTTCCTCGAACTGAAATTCGATGTGATGACATTGCCGCCCTCGTTGCCATTCAAGGAGATAAACGGCGACTAGCGCGAGTTATCGCAAACCTCATTGACAATGCGCGAATTCATAGCAGCGGCAAACCCAAAATTGTTATTCAACTCGCCGATGAGGAACCTCCTGCAACCAATGTGTGGATTGTCGTTGAAGATGATGGCGATGGCTTGATTGAAGGAGAGTTCAGCAAGATATTTGAGCGTTTCTCTCGTGGTGGAGCTGCTGGAAGGCGCGCTGGAACCGAAGGTGCTGGCCTTGGGCTTGCTCTAGCCAGAGAACACGTGACACTGCACCGTGGCAGAATTTGGGCGGAGAACCGTACGGATGGAATTCGAGGCGCACGCTTTATTGTTGAATTACCAATCGATACGTCTTACATAATCGATGAAAGCATGAACGATGAGCACCGTCTCTAGAAACACTTCACAACGTTTGCGAACGATGCTGCTCGTTGCAATCGTTATTGCACTCCCCCTTCTTGGCTCGTGCGCCATTCCTACCGACGATCAGCCGCGCGATATCGACCCATCACAACAGAACGACCTGAACAAACCATGAGCGACTCTGCTGTCGTCATTGCAATTGATGCAGGCACAACCGGTATCCGATCGCGTGCTGTATTCGCAGATGGCCGGCCATCGATTTCGTCCTATCAAGAATTCACTCAATACTTTCCCACCCCTGGCTGGGTAGAACACGACGCAAACGAAATTTGGAACGCGGTACACAAAACCTTGAGCACCGTCATCGCTCAAGTGAATGCGCCAATCTCGGCCATTGGCATTACCAATCAACGCGAAACTGTTCTCGCTTGGGACAAGACGACAGGCAAGCCATACGGCAAAGCAATCGTGTGGCAGGACCGACGCACCGCAGACCGCTGCGGCGAACTCGCTTCAGAGCTTCCACTTGTGCGGGCGAAAACTGGCCTCGTTCTTGATCCGTATTTTTCTGGTTCAAAAATGGAATGGTTACTGGTGTACGGCAACGTACCTGTTTCACCAAACCTTGCACTTGGCACCATTGACTCTTGGATCATCTGGAACCTCACGCAAGGCGCTTCGTTTGTTACCGATGCTTCAAATGCAAGCCGCACCATGTTGTTCGATATCACCACAATGCAATGGAGCACAGAACTCTGTTCGATGTTTGGTGTACCGATGCACGCATTACCAACAGTTGTTCCATCAAGTGGTCGCGCAGGCGTAACAACAGCATCGGCTGGAATCACCGCAGGAATTCCCATTTCAGGAATTGCTGGCGACCAACAAGCCGCCCTATTTGGTCAGGCATGCTTCGAAACGGGAAGCAGCAAGAACACCTACGGCACAGGAAGTTTCGTGCTCATGAACGTGGGTACCACTTGCCCACCGCCAACCGAAGGAATGCTCACTACGGTTGCTTGGGACTTGGGCACTGGCGAAACCACATACGCACTTGAGGGCGCGATCTTTGTTACCGGTAGCGCGATTCAATGGCTTCGCGATGGCATCAACATCATCGATCACGCTTCACAAATTGGACCACTTGCAGAATCTGTGCCGAACACTGGTGGAGTTGTGGTTGTTCCGGCATTTACCGGGCTCGGAAGCCCATGGTGGGACCCATACGCTCGCGGCGCAATTCTTGGCATCACGCGTGGAACGACGAGCGCACACATTGCGCGCGCTGTTGTGGAATCAATCGCCTTCCAAACACGCGATGTCGTAGATGCCATGTCCAGCGCTGCAGGTGTTTCTGTAACCGATATGCGGGTCGACGGTGGCGCGGCAGTGATGGACATTCTGCTGCAACTGCAAGCAAATCAACTCGGAGTCAACGTGCTTCGTCCACGCGAACTAGAAACGACAGCGATGGGTGCCGCTTATCTTGCAGGTCTTGCTGAAGGAGTATGGCCTTCCCTCCAGTCAGTTACCGATGCATGGCAACTTGATCAGCAGTTTGCGCCTTCACTTACCGGAACTGAGTCAAATGATTACGAGCTGTGGAAGCGCGCTGTCAGCCGTTCGCTGCAGTGGGCTCGCGACTAGCGCGATTCGTTCAACGTTTCGAGCAACATTTCACATACGCGATTAGCAACCATCACCACAGGCAAGTGCGTATTTGCACGTGGCAAGGTCGGCAAAATTGATGCGTCGCACAACCACAAATCTTGATAATCAATCACTTCTGCTCGTTCATTGACCACAGCCATGTCATCACGACTATTCCCCATTGCACACGAGCACGCGGCATGCGAATAGGCGCCAACTTGCCGTAACGCCCAATCATCAATTTCGCTGTCCGTGGCATCGCCTATCCACTGCGCAGACGTTCCATTGGCATCACTCACCAAAGAACCTGCAATGCTGCTCACCGATTGCGAACTTGCCAATGCGTATGTAAACCGCACAACATCACGCATGGCTTCCTTATCCCGCTCATCGCTGAGTTGGTTGAACATCGCAATTCCAGTGCCCGTTATTGAGTCGTACTTCACTTCGCCACGAGAATGCACGCGCATCACACCCGCTATCAATGCACCGAACATTCCCGACTCGTCGGTTTCATTCAGCGACAACACATGAATGTCCGCATTGCCCTTTTGAGACGACATTCGAACATTGGCGCCAATTCGTATTGTCGAGTGTTGTCGCCGTTGCAAAGCCAACGTGATTGCGATTGATGGGTGGTCTTGTAGACCTGTACCAATTCCAGGTCGATCAATACCGCTACGGCGCAGCAGTACCGGCGTAGCAAGAGCGCCCGCACACAACACGACACCTCGTGCTTCGATGTACTCCCCTCCTGCAAGTCGCACTCCAACAGCACGCGTTGCATCCATGACTACAGACTCGACAAGTGCATTCACACGCACTGCCAAGTTCGGTCGGTTTCCCAACGGTGCAAAATAGGTTTCCAACACACTGTGGCGTACACCACCGCTCATGGTGAGCGAACAGAATCCAGCACCCCGACTGCTCTCGGTATCGCGTGCCAATTGTTCAACTCGCGGAACACCCGCAGCAACCGCTGCCTCAACGAGGGCAACATCAACTTGGCCCGCTTCGCCAGGTTGAACAGCGTGCAAACTGTCGGGCATTGCAGCAAACGTTTTGCGCGCGGTGCCCCAGTTCCAACCCGCACACCCAAAATCGCGCTCCCATTCGTAGTCATCATGTATCCCCGTCATGCCAACCATGTAGTTGCGCAACGAACTTCCACCAAGTGCACTACCCGACTCCAGCAACAGCACAGAGATTGTTGGATCTGCGGCCAACCGGGAAGCAACCACAACTCCAGCCGAACCTGCACCCACCACCACGATGGGTAGTTGGTTGCGTGCCGACATTGTGCTTACGAGTTGTTGGTTGCCAAAGGCAAGCCATGCAAGTGTGCATGGTCGTTATACCGAACAAGTGCAAAATGTCCTGCGCGCACCTCTACCAATTCGGTGATTGAACAATTCTTCGTGTGCATTTCAAATGCTCCAGTCGCTGGAGTTTGCATGGTCAGCCTCAGCACTGCATCAACTACGCCACCATGACAAGCAACCAGAACCGACTTACCCGGATACTTGCGCAACAAAGTTGACAACGCTCCAGACACACGCGAATGAAACTGAGCAATGGTCTCTCCACCTGGGAAAAACTCCGCATGCGGATCTGCGCTCCAGTCGGGCGGGCCGTGACGACGGACGAATTCATCAAAGGTCAATCCGTCACATTCGGGGCCCGGATCATGCTCGCCGAATCCTGTGTCGATGTTGATGGGCAGGCTAGACAGCGCTGGAGCAATGATCTCTGCTGTCTCGCGTGCGCGTGGGAAACCACTCGACATCAACACATCAACAGAAAGTTCTTGAGTGTGTGCCAGCCGATCACGCAAGCGCGCTGCTTGAAGTTTTCCCAATTCGGAAAGTCCGTTGCAGGTTCGTGGTCCGCCAAGAATTCGATTGACCGTTACGTTTGACTCGCCGTGCCGCACCAGCACGATGCGGGTTTTACTCATACCAATTTTTCGACGAAGCCTTCAAGCTGACGAAGATTGCGACACTCGTACACGCCATCGGTGAAGCTTCCGTACTCACCCACTACCGAGTCGCCAGTGTTCCAGTAACTCTTTGGTTCAGGATTCAGCCAGTACACGTGGCGTCCACGCTTTTGCATTTCTTTCACCACCCACGAACCAGTTGCGTGGTAATTGTTTCGCGCATCACCCAGCAACAAAATGGTGGTCTTCGAGTTGATGTCTTTGCCGTAACGCTCCCAGAACACCTCGAAGGCGTGACCGTAGTCGGAGTGACCGTCCACCCACACCACATCGGCTTCGGTGTTCACGCGATGAATTGCGTCAGAAATGTCTTCGGTGTTTTTGAAGTAGCTCGTCACTTCATCAATACCATCGATGAACACAAAGGAACGCACCTTCGAAAACTGTCCTTGAATGGCGTACACCAACATGAGTGTGAAGCGCGCAAACGCAGCGACGCTTCCCGAAATGTCTGCCACCACCATGAGCTCGGGCTTTGCAGGACGCGGGTACTTAAACTTCGGATCTGCTGGTACTCCGCCATAGCTCAGCGAGTGGCGAACCGTATTCCGAAAGTCGAGTGGACCCTTGCGTCCATGGCGGCGCTTGCGAGCAAGACGAGCAGCAAGCTTGCGCGTCAGCGGTTGCAACGCCTTCTTGAGGCTTTGCATTTCATCGCGGCTCGCGTGCATGAATTCGACATCTTCCGGCAATGGTTTACGCAACGTTTTCGCCATTGCTTCTGCACCTCTATCAGCAACAAGCTTGCGCCGAATTTCCGCCTCAACTTCTTGCTTGAACTGTTCAATGCGACTTTCAAATTCATCTTTTTCAAGTCGCTGTTCAAGATTGGTGAGTTCTTCGGCAGCCTGCTGCTTGTTCGCTTCCATCAACTTGTCGAGCATGTTGTCGAGGTCGAGGTTGCGCAGTGTGCGATACAGGTAATAGGTGCCACCTACCGGACGACCAGGCTCCATGCCAGCAAAACGCTGCACCGATTGCTTGGCAAGAGCTTTCATCATGGCTTGGTCGCCGTTCATCAGCGCGTTCATCAACATTTCAGCAATTTCTTCGGGCGTAAGGCCATCCATGCTTCCGCCACTTTGGCCCTTGCCTTCGCCTTGCATCTGCAAGTCCTGCTGCTCACGCCATAACTCGTCGTTTTCTTTACCGTCCTGCATGATGCTGTATTCAGGACCGCGCAACGAGAAGTACACCTCAAAAATAGTTTCAAACGCGCGCCAATGGTTTTGGCTCTTCACCAACGTTGCGGCGAGCGCGTATTTAAATGCGTCACGATCTTCAAGCGGAATTTCTTTGACCGCTTCCATCGCATCCAAGTTTTCGGTGAGGCTTACTGGCAAACCCGCATTGCGAAGTTCGACAATAAAGCCCGACATCAAGTCGAGAACTGGCATCTCATCAACTCACTTGTCGACCGACAGTTCCTTCGCCGCTTTGGCAATGTCCGTCTGGTACTTGAGGAGAATGTGCAATGTGTCTTTTGCTTCTTGAGCATCGATGTGATCGATACCGAGCAGGATCAAGGTGCGTGCCCAGTCGAGTGTTTCGCTCACTGAAGGAGCCTTCTTCAAATCGAGCTGACGGATGCTACGAACGATGCGAGCAATCTGGTCTGCAAGGTTCTCGGTAATGCCTGCAACCTTGGTGAGCACGATCTCTTTTTCGCGATCCATGTCTGGGTAGTCGATGTGCAAGAACAAACAACGACGCTTCAACGCTTCAGACAATTCACGTGTGTTGTTCGATGTGAGGAACACCATCGGAATTTGCTTTGCAGTAATAGTTCCAAGTTCTGGAATTGATACCTGGTACTCGGACAAAATTTCGAGCAACAGTGCTTCAGTTTCAATTTCGACACGGTCTACCTCGTCAATCAACAACACCACTGGGTCGGTGCTGCTAATTGCTTCAAGCAATGGACGAGTAAGCAAGAACTCATCGCTGAAAATGTCGTCATGGACTTCACTCCATGAGTCGCTTGACTTGTCAGCCTGTATGCGCAGCAACTGCTTCTTGTAGTTCCACTCGTACAGCGCCTTCGACTCATCGAGGCCTTCGTAGCACTGCAAACGAATCAAGCGAGCGTTCAGCATTTCAGACACGCTCTTTGCCAATTGGGTTTTACCCGTACCGGCTGGTCCTTCAACAAGGATCGGCTTGCCTAATCGCTGGGCCAAATAGACCACGCTGGCGATTCCATCATCGGCCAAATAGTTGACCTTTTTTAATCCATCACGGACTTCTTGCACTGATTCAAAGCTCTTGCTCATTCGTGCAACCCTAGCGTTTAGGGCCCTTACGCCTACGATGGAGATGCTCATGACCGGTCTTGCTCGATCGAACCTTGTAGTTGCCTCGGGAACAGCAGTTTCCCGTCTCACAGGTCTCATCCGAATTGTCATTTTCGGCATCATCGTTGGACAAACGTCACTCGCCGATGCGTTCGATAGCGCGAATAACTCACCAAACGCCATCTACGAGCTGCTGATCGGTGGCGTGCTTTCGGCCAGCCTCGTTGCACTGTTTGCGCAATTTGTTGAACGTGATGACTTCGAATTCAAAGGCATCAAAAGTCAGGACGCAATCATCAGCGTTTCTGCCGTTGCCCTAGTCGCAATCACCGCTCTTGCCGTCTTATTTGCACCAGCGATTTTTCACATCTTCTCGCTTCACCCTGCAAGCGGTGTTGACGCCGAAGTCTTCCGTAACGTCGGCACATCACTCACCCGAATTTTTGTGGTGCAGATTTTCTTCTACGGTTTAAGTGCACTCACCTCGGCGCTTCTCAATGCTCGAAAATTGTTTTTTGCTGCAGCATGGTCACCAGCACTTGCCAACATCGTGACCATCGGATTCTTTTGTCTGCTACCACTTACGAAATCTGGCGACAACTTGTCTATCGATTCGGTGCAAAATGATCAATCTGCAATCTGGGTTCTTGGTCTTGGCACCACACTGGGCATTGTTGTGATGGCGGTAGTTCAAGGCGTAGCGGTGTTCCGACATGGCATGAGATTCACGTTTGCTCCACGGTTCGCACACCCGGCCGTGAAAAAACTCGTTCTACTGTCTCTCTGGACTCTTGGCTATGTTGCCGCCAACCAAGTTGCGCTTGTGGTCATTAAAAACCTGGCATCGCCGGGTAGCGGCGGAGTGGATGCGTATTCCAAAGCATTCGTGTTATTGCAACTACCGCACGGCTTGCTCGCGGTATCCATTGCCACCACTTTCGTTCCCGAACTTGCCCGCATGTTCCACCGAGGAGATCACCAACAGTTTTCACAAACCATGGCGAGTGGAATTCGGCTAACCGCACTATTCACCATTCCTGCGTCGTGTGGACTATTGGTCATGTCGAAGCCCATCATCGGTCTGCTCTTTCAGCATGGCAACTTCTCGGCAGCAGCAACGGAAAATACGGCACGCGCGCTCTCAGGTCTTGCAATTGGGTTGGCTGGATTTTCGATTTACCTGTTTGTGCTTCGTGGCTTCTATGCGCGAAATGACACGCGAACACCGTTTTTTATCAACGTTGGCGAAAATGCCATCAACATTGTACTCGCAATAGTTCTTGTTGATAGGCACGGAGTATTTGGGTTGGGTCTGGCTTTCTCCATCGCCTATCTCGTGTCTGCACTTATTGCTTTACTCATACTGGAGAGCACCGAAGTTGACATCAAGCTGTCTGAACTGGCATTCAACATTGCGCGCATTGCGTTCGCCGCAGGCGCCATGACATGTGCAGTGTGGTTTACTACCCAATACATCGGTAGCGACGCCGGACTGGGTGCACTTAGCCGAGTAATCGCAGGAACATTGTTTGGCGTTGCAACGTATGTTGTAGCGCTCAGCGCACTTGGCGAGAAGACAATGCGCGATTACTTGTCGAGCAAGATCACTAGATCGTCGCGATGAACGAGTTCTGGGTCTACCCCTTCAGGTAGATCATTACTTTGCAAACCGGCGGCTGCACCAGCTTGTACCGCATCGATACCCACCATGCCGCGGGCAAACGAAACACCACGGACGTCGACAATTTCTACGGTGTCGCCTGCGGCAAAGTCTCCGCTTACTTCCACTACCCCAGCATGCAGCAGCGAAGTATTGCGTGTGATCAACGCATTCTTTGCGCCATCGTCGACAACGACAGAACCAACATGCTGAGCAGCAAAAGCAATCCACAGTTTTCGCGCAGAGAGGTTTCGGTTGTGTGGCAAGAATTGTGTTCCAACGCCAGCCTTTTGGTCGATGGCATCCTGCAACACATTGGCCCTACTTGCACTGGCAATTACCGTGCGCACTCCAGACCACGACGCAATTCGAGCAGCGGAAAGTTTTGAGGCCATTCCACCACTTCCGCGTGCTGTTCCTGCAGAACCCGCGTTTACCGACAGCAGTGGATCGTCGGCTCCAACTTGCTCAACAAGTGTCGCTGAAGTATCGGTGCGTGGGTCCGCTGTGTACAAGCCACCTATGTCGGTGAGCAACACGAGTGCATCGGCACCAACACTGTGCGCAACAAGTGCAGCAATTCGGTCATTGTCGCCAAAGCGAATTTCATCGCTGGCAATGGCGTCATTTTCGTTAATGATTGGCACACAACCAAGTTCAAGCAATCGACCAAGTGTTTGACGTGCATGCAAGTACTGAATGCGGTCAATGAAGTCGTTTGGCACCAGCAACACTTGCGCGCCAATGAGCCCACGCGCAGACAAGTACTCGTTGTAACGATTCATGAGTTGGCTCTGCCCCACTGCTGCAAGCGCTTGCAACGTTTGAGTATCGGTTGGGCGCTGACTCATTCCGAGGGCTGCAACGCCGCCAGCAACTGCACCAGAGGTAACAACCAGCACCTCATGTGACTGTTCACGCAACTGCGCAACTTGATTGCACAAGGTTTCAATTGCGTGGTTGTTGATTGCGCCATGCTCGTCGGTTACCGACGATGTTCCAATTTTGACAACGATTCGCATCATTAACTCTCTGGTGTGTACTCGAAACTAAACGTACCAATGTGCACAACGGTTCCTTCAATAGCGCCAGCACGCGCAAGCAAGCGATGCACGCCCAGGCTCTTCAATCGCTCATCAATGTAATTCATGGCATCTGGCGTAGTGACGTCATTTAATGCAACAGCGCGCTCTACTTCACGACCATGAATACGGAATTCCAAATCGCCAAGCTTTTCAACGCGCGATCCTTCAGCCTTTGGCTTAATGACGACAGCACCTTGCTTTGGCGGTTCGAGTGTGCGCGCGTGCTTCACCAAGTCGGCGAGGTCACCCAATACCTTGCGCACTCCATCGCGAGTGACCGCAGACATTTTTGAGCCCTTCCACGCATCGATTGTGGAGGCTTCGGCAGCATCGGTCTTCGTGGCAACAACCAACCGTGGGCGCGTGAGTAGATCTGGTCGATACTCGCCCAACTCATGCAACAAAATGCGTTCTTGCTCTTGCGCAGACATGCCATCCATTGGCGCAAGGTCAACCAGCACGCACAGCACACGAGCGCGCTCAATGTGACGTAGGAATTGATGACCAAGACCTTTGCCCTGACTTGCGCCTTCAATAATTCCCGGAATGTCGGCGATGATGAATTCAGTTTCCGCATCCAATCGAACTACACCAAGATGTGGCTCAAGTGTGGTGAACGGATAGTTCGCAATCTTTGGCTTTGCTGCCGACACCGAACTGATGAACGTGCTCTTGCCTGCATTTGGAAAACCGACCAATGCAACATCGGCCATCAGTTTCAATTCAAGTTTCAACCAACGGTCAAGACCATGCTCACCTTGCTCGGCAAACTTTGGTGCGCGACGACGGTTCGACAAAAAGCGCGCGTTACCACGACCGCCCTGCCCGCCTCGCGAAGCACACCACTTCGAACCGTGGACAGGCAAGTCGGCCAGCACTTCGCCCGTATACAAATCTTTCACCTGGGTTCCTTCAGGAACGTTCACAATCAGGTCGGCCCCACGGCGACCGTGCAAGTCCTTACCCATGCCGTTTACGCCATCGCCGGCCCTGCGGTGCGGGTGATCACGAAATGCCAACAACGACGCAACGTTGTGGTCGGCAACCAGCCAAACTGAACCGCCGTCACCTCCGTCACCTCCGTTTGGACCACCGAACGCAACCGGCCCTTCACGACGGAAACTGACGCAACCAAAGCCGCCGTCGCCACCGCGAACGTTGAGTTGGGCTTCGTCGACAAATGCGCTCATAGGGGCTTTCTAGGCTACTGCTGCAACACCCCGTATATATCGTGAGCGACATATCGTGAATACCGTGAATACACCAGCCAAGGGCCCAGCCGAAAGTATTGACCCAAGCGAATCTCACAGCAGAGCCATTGCTTGGGCCAAGACCATGCACGGTTTCGACAATGACGGCATTCGTTTTGCCCATGCCGATTCATGGGCTGGTGCAGGCAGCACGCACATCATCGACCGCAAGGAGCGCGAAGCCCGCGAACACGAGCTGCTCGCACCACTGGCTACACGTTCATTTGGTGCCGGCAATCGCGCAGTGGCCGAAGAGGAGGACCCCTTCCGCACCTGTTTCGAACGCGATCGCGATCGCATTCTGCACGCTTCCGCATTTCGTCGACTCGCAGGCAAAACACAAGTATTCGTCTTCCCGCAAGACCACCAACGCACTCGCCTCACGCACGCACTCGAAGTTGCCCAAGTTGCAACTGCAGTTTCGCGTGCACTCGGGCTCAACGTTGCACTCACCGAAGCCATCGCGCTGGGCCACGACTGTGGTCACGGCCCAGGCGGTCACGCCAGCGAAGATGCACTCAGCCCATTTATTCCCGAAGGTTTCGACCATGCAGTGTGGGGCGCCGATGTCACGTTGGTTCCCCTCAACCTGTGCACCGAAACACTCGATGGAATTCGCAATCACTCGTGGTCGCGTCCTGCACCGCAAACACCTGAAGGCGAAGTGGTGTCGTGGGCGGACCGCATTGCTTATGTCTGTCACGACTTTGAAGACGCAGTTGCAACCGGAATTGTTTCGCCAAGTGAATTGCCCGACATCGTTCGCACGTACTGTGGCGAAACGCGTTCAAGCCAACTACGTGCATTTATTTCTTCCATGATCGGCGCAAGTTTGCACAATGGTCGAGTTGGCATGAAATCAAACGAAGCCGATGCACTCGCAGCATTTCGTAAGTTCAATTACGACAACATTTATATGCGAGAAGCCTCACGCAATCAGGCAAAGTCAGTTATCGATTTATTGCGCGCGCTTGTGGAGCATTACGTTGCGCATCCGCATCTCATGGCCACTGCGCCACAACGAGAAATTTCTCCGTCACAAAGCGAACAAGCATTGCGCGACGCAGTTGCATACGTTGGTGGAATGACCGACAGGTTTGCTTGCCGACAAGGTGCAACACTACTGGGTTGGGAACAAAGCAGACTCCCGCAGGGAATCGACACGCACTAATCCTGCGAGTCGAGTAGCACCTCATTGGGATCAATGGTTACGCCAACACCATCTCCAATTTTCACCTGAACATTTCGCGAAACAAGCATTGCGCTAATCGTGACTTCGGCTTGATCGAGACGGATACGCAGAATCGTTGTGGCCCCGCTGAAGTGCTCTCCTACCACGGTCCCGTCGATTGAACCAGAGGTTCCACGTGGGCAAAGAGAAACTGCATCTGGTCGAACCAAAATTTGTGCCACGCTTCCAACCGGAGCAGCAATTGAACTATCTAATTCAATTCCGGCAACTACCGGCTTGTTCTGCTGTGAAAATTGAACTTCAATCACGTTCATTGCGCCAATAAACCGCGCAACAAAACCATTGACAGGGCGCAAGTAAATATCGCGTGGTGACCCAATCTGCTGAATCTTTCCGTCCTTCATCACACACACTCGATCGCTAATGTTCAATGCCTCATCTTGATCATGGGTGACAAAAATTGCCCCAATTCCTGCATCTCGCTGCAACGTCCGAATCTCATCGCGCAACTCCACTCTCACCTTGGCATCCAATGCGCTAAGGGGCTCGTCTAACAACAACACTTCTGGTTGAAAAACCAGTGCGCGAGCAAGTGCTACACGTTGTTGTTGACCACCAGAAAGCTGATGCGGATATCTACCCTCTAGCCCCGAGAGTTGCACCCTGCTTACCGCTTCACGCACAAGCATGTCTCGTTCAGCTGCTTCTACGCCTCGCACACGAAGCCCGAAGCCAACATTTTCGGCAACCGACATGTGTGGAAAGAGAGAGTAATTCTGAAACACCATTCCCATATTTCTGGTGTGTGCAGGCTGCGCAGTGACGTCTTTGTCTTTCACAAATACCGATCCAGAATTTGGTTGCTCAAACCCAGCAGCAATACGTAACGCAGTTGTTTTTCCACAACCACTTGGACCAAGCAAAGTGACAAGTTCGCCTTGCTTCAGTTCCAAGTCAAAGCTATCTAATGCAATTACTTGACCGAATGTCTTACGCACTCCCGAAAACCTGAGTGCCGTTTCTTGAGGATTCATAACTGTTCCTGTTCTAAAGAGTCAAACCCGTCAGGGCATGGCCCTTTCTCTTCGATAGACGATTCATCAAGCCAAACATCAGGGCACTCACTACAAGAAGTAGAAGTCCAACAGAAAATGTTCCCTGCGGGTTACTTCCCTGCGATTCGGCTAGATACGCCGGAAGCGTGAACTTCAAGAGCAGCGAGGCAATGGTGAATTCTCCCAAGACCGTTGCAAAACTGAGAAATGACGCATTAATGATTCCCACTTTCAAATTCGGCAAGATCACCATGCGGACGGTCCGGATCCAACTTGCACCAAGTGAGCGCGACGCTTCAACCAGAGTCTTTAAGTCAATTGCCCCAAGGCTGGTGTCTAACGAACGAAATGTGAACGGCAAGGAGATGATCACATAGAAGGGCACGAGGCTAAATGGGCTGGCAAGAAACCACGTCCCCAACACCTTCATTGCTCCAGAAATGCCCACAACAAGTGCAATCGGCGGAACAACGTAAGGCAGTATTGATAAAAATTCAACGTAGGATCTGGCGCCTTTTTTCATGACGTGCACATACACAGTCGTGGGAATAAGGATGAGCAGACTTAACACCACGCTGAGCAAAGCCAAGCGAATACTCAACCAACCAGCCTGAAGAAATCGCTCGCTCGTCACAGCATCAATAAGCGAATCGGCAGTCCAGTTCTTACCCAAAGTTGACCAACCCAATTTGATTACTGGAACTCTCTGGAACGAAAACCTGGCCATAGCGATCATTGGCAGCACATAAAACGCAGCCACAATGACCAGAACCACCTTTGACCAAAAGTTGTTCCGAATCATTTACGCCATCTTTCAGATCTGCGTCGCAGACCGAGATATCCAGACATCGCAAGCACCATCACCACGATCATCCATGCTGCTAACGCATAGCCAAGGTTTGATTTTCCGGTGATGGTGTTTCCTTGCAAATAGAAACGAATCTGCACCGAAACAAGATTTGAACTTCCTGCAGAAAGTGCGAATGCAGTTGCGTAGGCAGAAAATGCGTTCGCAAAAAGCAACAAGAATCCGCCAAGCAGAGATGGCGAAAGTAGCGGAATACCGACACTCATCCAGTACTGGCGTGGTGTTGCTCCCACACTCGCCGCGGCCTCTTTAAGTGTTGTCTTTAATCCATCAACTGCTGGCAACATAACGAGAGTCATGAGTGGAATTTGAAAATATAAATAGACGATCACAATTCCTGAAAAATCAGAAATTTTAAATCCGAGGTCAGTGAGATTGATCCCAATCGCACTCAGCATCTTCGTATATAGACCCTGCATTCCAAGAGATGCAACAAATGCAAATGCAAGTGGAATTCCACCAAGATTTGCCGCCACCGCCGAGTATCCAACGAGCGCATTGCGCAAACCTTTTAGTTGATTCAATGAGACAGCGCTAATTGCTACAAGCGTTCCGATTACAGCCCCTAATCCAGCGGTTATCGCAGACAATCGAACGCTGTACAGAATTGCTTCGAGATACTGCCCAGAAATCGCTTCCAGCATTGCCGGCTTGCTCGACCCTTCAACCGGTTGCAGCGCTGATCTGAAAACACTCAGTGTTGGCCACAACAAAAATATTGCAACAAAGAGCGTGAATGGTGCGAGCACTACCCAACTTCGAACGTGCTTGAATACGCCAAAAGGGACTCGCTCAGCAAGCGAGTCCCTTTCAGACCTAACCGTAAGATTCACGGTCTTTTTCTCGGGGAGAGAATTTTCTAGTTACCTGACACCATTGGACCCCATTGCGCTGCGAGAACTTCTTTCGCTTTTGCAACTTGGTCTGCCGATGGGAATGCAATGTTTGCAGTCAATGCTGGATCCGGAAGGTTCTTCATCATTTCTGGAGTTACTTTTCCAGAAGCAACAAGAGCATCAAATCGAGCTGGAATCGCTCCGCCTTCGATGTATCCAAGTGCGCCTTCATCGGAGATGAGGTGGCTGATCCACAGTTTTGATGCATTCTGGTGAGGGCTGTTCTTCACTACACCTTGTGCGTAGAAACCGCCATAAACACCGTCTGTAGGAACTTTCACTTCGAACGTAACTCCGTTTTCAGCAAGCGTTGGTGCAAGGCCTGGATAGTTGTATGTCCAGTCGAGAACCAATGGAGTTTCTCCAGAGATAACCGATGCTGGTGTTACATCTGATCCTGAGAGGTTTCCGCTCTTCTTCAAATCGGCGAAGTACTGAATGCCTGGAAGAATGTCATCGAACGATCCACCGTTAGCAATCGAAGCTGCCATTACTGCAGCAAATGCTGCACCAGATTCACGTGGGTCGCCGTTAAGTGCAACGAGGCCCTTGTACTTTGCATCAGTCAATTCAGCAAACGAAGTTGGAACTTCTGTAACGACTGTGGTGTTCACGCCAATAGCCATGAGGCCGTAGTACGCAGCAACCCACTTGCCTTCTGGGTCCTTCAATGTTGTTGGAATTTCGTCCCACAAACAAGGCTGATATGGCTCCCAAAGACCTTTTGTGTCGAACTCTTGAGCAAATGCAGGTGATACGTCAACTGCGTCTGGCATGTCTGGCTGACCAGCAAGTGTTTCTACAGCAGTCAATTCGTCAGCTGAGGAAGCGTCCGGATTAGCAACAGGGTTTTCAATTGCTGGATACTTGTCGCGGAACGACTGCAGAATTCCCTTGTAGTTTGCCCAGGTATCTGGCAACGCAATGAGATTCACTTTTGCTTCTGCAGTGGCGGCATCAACGATGTCGGCTGTAGGGCAGTCTGAAACCACTGCTGCATCGGTTGACTCGGTCGTTTCACTGCTTGATCCACAAGCTCCAAGCAAAATGCCTGCAACTGCAAAACCAAGAGCGATTTGTACTTTTTTTGTAACTTTCATGTGTTTTGACATGACGACAGTCAAGTCAATGGAAAGAAACGGAAGGTGAACTGCGGAATACCGCTATCAGAAGTTCAGCGAAACAGTTAGACAGCTGGAAGAACGTCAACAACCTTGCGGCCACGACGTTCGCCAAACTTCACGCTGCCGTGTGCAAGAGCGAACAAGGTGTCGTCTTTACCAATGCCAACGTTTTTGCCAGGGTGCACTTTGGTGCCGCGCTGACGAATGAGAATTGTTCCTGCGGTGATCTTGGTGCCGTCAAATACTTTGACGCCAAGTCGTTGCGCGTTTGAATCGCGACCGTTTCGTGTAGAACCGCCACCCTTGGTCTTTGACATGATTCAGCCTTTCGCAATGCTGGTGATTTCAATCACCGAATACTTTTGACGATGTCCGAAGCGACGGCGCTGGTTAGTGCGGCGCTTATAGGTGAAGCCGTCGATCTTTGGACCAGCAGCCTTACCAACAACTTTTGCAGTCACGGTTGCCTTGGCCAATTCGCCAGGTGTTGACAACACGGTCGCGCCGTCCACGAGGAGCACCGGGGTGAATTTCACCTCAGCGCCATCTGCTGCATTGAGAAGTTCCACATGGACCTGTTGGCCCTGTGCGACTTTCTCCTGCTTTCCTCCGGTTGCGATTACTGCGTACATAACGGTCTCCTACTCTACCCCTGGACTATCGGGCTTCCCAACTCTGATTATTCCAACCCTGCTCAATCCAACATCGACAGGTCGATCATGACCCCGCGACCCTCACAGGTCACACACGGATCGGCGAAGTTGGTCAATAACCCCTCACCAATGCGTTTTCTGGTCATTTCCACCAAGCCAAGCTCGGAAATCTCAAACACCTGCGTGCGCGTTTTGTCGCGCGACAGAGCATCTTTAAAGGCTTCGAGCACCTTGCGGCGATTCTCTCGAATTTCCATGTCGATGAAGTCGATGACGATAATTCCGCCAATGTCGCGCAAGCGCAACTGACGTGCAATTTCGTCTGCTGCTTCAAGGTTGTTGTGGAACACGGTTTCTTCAAGGTTGGACTTACCAACGTTCTTTCCGGTGTTCACGTCGATCACGGTGAGCGCTTCAGTGTGCTCAATGATGAGCGAACCACCTGAAGGCAACCACACTTTGCGGTCGAGCGCCTTGCGCAACTGCTCGTGCACGCGATGTTGTTCGAACAGCGGCAAGCCTTCTTTTTCGGCATCGTACAATTCGATTCGATCGGCAAACTCTGGGTTGAACGCGCCGATGTAGTCGCGCACTTCTTCAAACAATGCTGCGTCGTCAATAACGATGCCGCGATAGTCGCTGCTGAACTCTTCGCGAATCACTCGCACTGCAAGTGGCGGTTCGCGATACAGCAACGTTGGCGAAGATGCCTTCTCTGCCTTGGCACGAATTTCATTCCACTGTTCAATCAAACGCGTGAGGTCGGTGGTGAGTTCGTGCTCGGTGGCGTTCTCTGCTGCCGTACGCACAATGATTCCGTGCTGTTCTGGCTTAATGCGATCAAGAATTCCGCGCAAACGGCGACGCTCGCCTTCTGGCAAACGCTTTGAAATTCCGTAGGTGCGTGAATCAGGAATAAGCACAACGAAACGTCCTGGCAACGAAACTTCTTGCGTCAATCGACCACCCTTAGCGGCAATTGGATTCTTCGTTACTTGACACAAAATCATTTGACGCGACTTCAGCACCTGCTCAATTCGTGGGTCTGGACCTTGCTCGACCACATCGTCTTTGTCGAACTGCACATCACCGCGATACAGCACTGCATTTTTCTGCGTACCGATGTCGACGAAGGCAGCTTCCATACCCGGCAACACGTTTTGCACGCGACCCAAATAAATGTTGCCGTGAATTTGGGTTTCGTCATCGGCTGGACGCGAAACATAATGCTCAATCAGGCTGCGGCCTTCGAGCATGGCAACTTGCGTGAACTCTTCGCGCACTTGCACGCACATCATGTAGCGACCAACGGCTTTGCCGTTGCGCTCTTTTCCGCGGCGACGCTCGATCAGTTCAGCATCTGTACCCGCAACTGCATTGTCACTACGATCTGACGACTTGCGACGATTACGTCCACCACGCTTGCCACCTCGTCGGTTGCGGCTCTTTGGCTTTGCCTCAGAGTCGGCTGTTGCAGCGGCTGGTTTTGCGGTGGCAGCCGCGTTGGCAGGGGCTGGCCTGGTATCGCCAATTTGTGGTTTGCGTACCAGCGCAGCATCAGCCGCTCCCGTGCTTACCATCGTGCCTTCGCGCGGAGGATCTGGAAGTTCAATGTCTTGAGCGACAGGATTTTCCGGAGAAGGACGAGGTGCTCGAGGCTGACCGGCAACTCCTTCAACACGTGTCTTGTTGCGATTGCGTCCACCGCGCTTACCGCGACGACGCTTTTTCACTCCTCCTGGCGTTCCCGGAGTACGTGGCTCACTGGACTGTGGTGCGTTACCCTGTGGCTGCTCGGGGGTAGGAACCCCTGCGCTCATTTCACTCATTGTGCTTGCTCGTTTCCTGTATTGGATATCGCACCAACGGGGCTACGTCGCCCACACTGTGCAATATCGTCGCGGTCCAGCGCTACAACCCGCCGCAACAACGTGTCGCATGCCGGGCCCGAATCGCTATCGCGTGATCGACCTTGGGAGGGGCAAAACGCCCTTCCGTAACGAACAGGCTACCCCATGGGGGTTGGCCTTCCTACAGCCTCCGCATATGAATGCTCTGCACCAAGCCGATGAGGATGGCAGAACTAATGAGGTGCGAGCCGCCATAAGAAATGAATGGCAGCGGCAAACCGCTCACCGGGACGACTCCAAGGGTCATGCCAATGTTCTGAAAGATCTGAAACACGACCATGGTGAATGCGCCACTTGCCAGAAAGAAACTAAACCGGTCACGGGCCATTTGTGCCGTTCTCCAGAGACGCCACAAAATGACACCGAACAGGCCAAGTACTACTGCTCCCCCTACCATGCCGAACTGTTCGCCAATTGCCGAAAACGGGAAGTCAGTAAATTGCACAGGCACGTATTTTCCGTTTGTCAGTGGCCCGTGCAAATATCCCTT
The DNA here is from genome assembly GCA_947487095.1 of Acidimicrobiaceae bacterium. The sequence goes on from CANKVI010000001.1 coordinate 26,179, forward strand.
GCCGAAAAATCCACCGGTTGAAACTGCTCGTTTTGCGTAACGCACCTGCAACACAATGTTTTCAAGTTCTTTGTTATTGGAATTCTGCAAAAACCACGCGACGAACCGGTTGCCTTGATAACGCAAACTTGGAACTGCTGCCATTAAAGCCAACGCTGTAGCAACAAACATCCCGCCGATCAGCGCCAAATATCGACGGCGTGCATTTCCGATGTAGAGAACTCCGGCGACACCGGCCAAAATCACCGATGCAGAACCAAGGTCTGGCTGCATCAAAATCAAACCGCACGGAATGAGCACGATGTACAGCGTCATCACAAAGTGGTGCCAATCAATCTTCTCGGGCACAGATTCGCTGAGGTAACTCGAAACCAGAATTAACAAAACAGGCTTGGCCAACTCTGCCGGCTGCACAGAGAACGGCCCAAAGTCGAAAGCCAATCGCGCTCCACCTGTAACTGCCCCAGCGCCGAGCACCATTACTAGCAGCAACAGAACGGCTCCATACAGAAAACCGCTTTGTGCTCGCAACCAATCGTGGCCAAGCGACATCACAATTGCCATGACTGCTGAGGCAATGATGACAAACAGAACCTGGCGTTGAACGTAAGCAAAAACGTCAATACTCGGGTCAAATTGTTGTGCGTCAATCAGCCGCTGGCGCGTTGCACTGAATACGGTAAACAGCCCAATAATGACTTGGGCGATTACTGCACTCAGCAAAATCCAGTCAATGTTTCGAATGGGATCTGCGTAACTTCCGCGCAACCCAAGTGGATTCGCAGAGGGTTTGCGAGGAATCACTCGATTAAGGAACGCAAGATCCATTAATCGCGACTTTCCGAGCGACCACCCACTAAGCAAGAAGGATTGCGCAGATTCATCGGCTGAGCAGCAGAACTGCTGGCGGTATTCAGCGGATCGGCAACGTTCAATGGGTCAAACCGATACTTGCCGGCAAGTGCAATGTACAAGCACTTCACCACCGGCGCTGCAGCTTGTGACCCGTACCCAGATTTTTCTAAATATGCAAACGCTGCGTATTTGTAGTCCGGACGCGGGCTCAAGCTAAATGCACCAAATGCAGATGAGTCATTCCACGGCAAGTTGCCAAACCCTTGCGCAGTTCCAGTCTTGCCTGCAATCGGTAGTTCTGCATATGGATAACCACGGAACAACAATTCGCCAGTGGTCTTATGGTACGAATCAAAATTTGTTCCTGGACCACGAATCACTCGCTGCAAACCACGGACGATTGGTTTGAGACTCTCCTCCACCAATTCCAATGTGCTTGCTGGCAACTCGTCATCAAAACGTTCCACCACCTGAGAAGAGTCGGGAATGTTGATGAAACTGATATCGGCTTTGCCTGGTTCTAAATCTGGTGTGCCAGGAGCCAAGATCGCCTTCACCACATGCGGCCGCATTACTTTGCCACCGTTGCCAAGCGTGGCGTATGCGGATGCAGTCTGAATTGGCGTTGCGGAAAGCAACCCCTGTCCAATGGAAAACAGAATCTGGTCACCCACGTAATACGCACGTCCAGATTCTTCAGATATCGCACCGATATCAGCCATGCGCTTCTTCAGAGCTTTGCTCGGAATCGTGCCTGCATATTCATACGGAAGGTCAATGTTTGTTGGAGAGCCGAATCCAAACTTGCGAACTTCGTTTTCCAGAATCGGTTGATATCCACGTTCGGTAAAGATTTGCTCACCAATTTTGTAGAAGAAGGCATCACTCGACACCGCAAGCGCACTCTCAACGTTTACGCGACCATATCGACAGGGCGAACCCGTTGAAGCACAAATGGCGTTTCGGAACACGCACTTCACGCCATCTTGGCAGCGATCATTTGGGATGCTTTGAAGTTTGTACGAACCCAAATCCAGGTATTCATAGTCGGCACCGCCTGCAAGCTGGCCGGAATCCAGCGCGGCAAAGGCAACAAACGGCTTAAACGAAGAACCTAAGTTGTAACGACCCGACACTGCGCGATTCACCAGGATGGATTTGTCTGGGTCATCTGTTTTTGGAAACACCTGAGCAAACTTTTCTGTTGACACTCCAACCGTAAACCAGCGCGAATCAAATCGTGGATATGAAGCCATTGCCAAAACTTGGCCATTGTCTTGGTTCACCATCACCACAGATCCTGCAGGCGCTTTGTACAACACCGGATCAGGATTTGCAGGGTCTGGAGTTCCATCTTCAAGTTTTACAATTCCTGCCTCAACTCGGCTACGTATCCTCAACTGTGTTTCAAGTGCTTGCTCAGCAAACTGCTGCATTTCCATGTCAACAGACAACACAATGTCGTTGCCAACAATGGGTTCGACTCGCTCTTCCAGTCGCAACAGTTTTCCCTGCGCATTTACTTCATATCGAACATAACCAGGGGTGCCACGCAAAATTGTTTCGTACGACTGCTCCACCCCATATCCACCAACTCGTTCATTGGGGTCATAACCAATGGACTTGTAGTAGGCGAGATTCCTTTCCAAGATTGCACCCATGTAGCCAATGACATGACTACCAATTGCCCCGTATGGGTAATTGCGCTTCCAGTCTTCCCGAATGTAAATCCCCGGATAATCCTCTGAACGTTCCACCAAAAACTGAGCCGTTTCTTCAGAAATATCGTCTTTAAGTGGAAGTGCTTCAAGCGGTCCGAATCGTTTGTCCTCATAACGCTTGAACAAACCTTCCACCGAGATTTGCAACGGACCTGATAATCGTTGGAACATCAACAACCGATCTTCAGGGTCGCGAATAACTTCGCGATCAATCGTTGCTGTCAAAACCCGTTTAT
>CANKVI010000002.1 GCA_947487095.1 Acidimicrobiaceae bacterium
ACCTCTCGAGGATGCTGACCTTTATGTGATGGAGAAGGTTTACAGCGACCGTGACGCTGATGATTACCCGTGGGAGTTAGCGATGAAAGCAGTTGACATCATTCGAGCAAAGTAGCGAAGCCATCAAAAAAAGGGGTGCCAGACCGAAGCCAGGCACCCCTTCCGATCGACGTTAGTTGTCGATCTTCTCAGCGCGCATTCCCCCGGAGGAGGGGAGCGCGCTCAGCAGAAATGCCGTTTCTATTGCATTGTCACGAAGTCCTGCATCGATCATCCGCGAACAGATGTCGGCGAGAGCTTCAGCAAGTTGCGGAATATCTTCCTTTTCAAATGTGATGGATCCGTCGAGATCACACTCGCTGCAGTCACACTCATCGTTCACGAAGCCATGGGCTGCGAGACAAAGAAGAATGACGCTGTAGGAGTGAGATGACAAAGTCACAGTGTTCGCTTGGTCGTTGTTGGGCACCATTTTTATGGTGTTCATCAGGTATTCCTTTCGGGTTTGGGGTTGACGGTCCATACCTTCGGCGCTCAGATTCAAAGCCAAGACCGCTCTCGGCTGGAGATGGATTCAGTCGTTGAGGTTTTTAAAGCGCACCGGCTCGAAGGACAGATCACGCTCCACAGCTGGAACGCATTCGCCGACGACCGCGTGTGACAGTTCATGGAACGAGAAGTAACCCCATTCCTTTTCGAAACCTTCGACGTAGCCGAAGAAGATGTCTGAGCCGTCGAACTCGACCGCATACCACCGCCACCCGTTGTACGGGCAGAAAAATTTCACAACGAGGAGACGATTATCGAATTTGAATCCGTCGGTTGAGTCGATTGGTGGAAGTGCTTCCCGAATCTGTTTGGGTAGCAGTTTGTGGCGCCGACGTCCCTCTAGTGGTTCTCGGTGTTCTGTGGTTTGGGTCATTGCTTGTTCCTGCCCGACCGGGGATAGGGGGGATCCGGCCGGGCAAGCGAGACTGTTGCATTCATCCGAGATCGTGCATACTCGTAAGTGCAATGCGCTGGTACACCATGGGAGTACTCTGACTAAGACAGCACTTAGAGGAGTGAGAGTGGCAAAACGGGCGGAAAAAAGCACAAAGAGGGCGGTAAGCCTGCCTGCACGGAAATCATCCTCGCAGATGGAAACGCCTGTCGCCGACGGCAAAAACGCCAACCTTGGTGCAGCGCGACTTTCCAAAAATGGTGAGTTCTACACACAGTGGGTGGACATTGAACGTGAGATGAACGCATATCTGGAGTATGAATCGGACTTATTCCGTGACAAGGTTGTGTTGCTTCCGTGCGACGACCCAGAGTGGAGCAACTTTGCAAAGTTTTTTGCGCTCCACTTCATGGATTACGGCATCAAAAAACTCATTGCAACCTCATACGCAGCAAATAGCAAGCCATTGGAGATCCCATATCAGCCAACTTTGTTCGAAAGTGAGGCACCACAGTTTGACGCTGAAAAAACCCGCTCGAGAGGTAAAAAGTTTGTTTTAGAAGCTAAGGATATAAACGAAGACGGGGCCGTGAACATTGAGGACTTGCAGTGGGAGTATCTCGAGGGTGATGGGGATTTTCGTAGCGATGAAATCACTGCGCTTCGGGACCAGGCTGACATTGTTGTCACAAACCCCCCGTTTAGTTTGATGCGCGAGTTTTTTGCATGGCTTGTTGCCGGCAAGGTAAAATTTTCTGTTATCGGCCCGCAAAGTGCCCTCACCTACAAAGACGTTTTTTCCCTTGTGCGGGATGGCAAGCTCTGGATTGGCAAGGGCTTTTCTAGAGGTGACGCATATTTTCGAATTCCAGAGTCCGCAAAGACCAACTACGCGGCGGGTGTGTACGACGCAAAAACACAACTGGTTCACTTTCGTAACCTCACCTGGTTTACAAATATTGAACATGGTCGACGTCATGAACCCTTAAAGCTCATGACTACAGCAGACAACCTTAAGCACAGCAGACACAAACAGGTAAGGGAAATCGGCTATCAAACGTACGACAACTACGATGCGATTGAAGTTCCGTTCACGGCTGCAATACCTTCAGACTACGACGGCGTGATGGGTGTCCCCATATCGTTTCTCGAAAAGCACAATCCCGATCAGTTTGAAATTGTAGGAAATGAATACAGCCTCAACCTCAGCAAAGGTCGAGCATACGTACAAGGCAAAAGAAAGTTTGCTCGAATTTTTATTCGCCGGAAAGGTACTTCTTGAAAGCAATACTTCACCACTACACCGTTGAACAGATCCTTGAAGGATTCGTATTCAACGAACTCGAAGGCAAAGGACTATTCGGACTCGCCGGAAAACTCGTCATCCAGCCCGAATACCAGCGTCACTACATTTACGGCGACGGCAAACGCGACGTCGACGTCATCAGTTCACTACTCAAGAGTTATCCGCTCGGCTTGATCTACTTCAATGTAAACGGCGACTCACTAGAGGTTCTCGATGGGCAGCAGCGCATCACAAGCGTCGGCCGATTCGTGACCGGAAAGTTCGCGATCCAAGTCGACGGAAATGAGCAAACATTCGGGTCCTTGCCAAAAGATGCCAAAGATCTGATACTCGCTAGTGACCTACTTGTCTACGAGTGCGAAGGTACAGAGTCCGAGATCAAGGAGTGGTTTCGCACGATCAACATTGCGGGGATGCCGCTCAAACAACAAGAACTTCTCAACGCGATCTACTCTGGTTCGTTCGTTACAGCGGCAAAGGCTGAGTTCTCGAACTCAAACAACGCGAACATGCAGAAGTGGTCGTCGTACGTCAAAGGCGACCCAAAACGCCAAGAAGTTCTCGAAGTCGCGCTTGAGTGGGTTGCCGCGTCGCAAGGCGAAACGATCGACTCTTATTTGGCCTCCCACAGGTACGACACCAAGATCGACGGTTTGAAGAAGTATTTCACTTCCGTGATCGACTGGATTGACAGTGTGTTCACTGTTCCTCACAAGGAGATGCGTGGTCTGGAGTGGGGTCGGCTTTACGAGGAATATCACAAGACTGCTTACAACGGAGCAAAGCTCAACACGGAAGTCACCGAGCTACTCGCCGATGAGGCAGTGACCAGCCCCCGTGGAGTGTTTGAGTATTTGCTAAGCGGAAAGAAGAAGACCGAGCTACTCGCCGTTCGATTCTTCGACGATAAAACGAAGAAGGCTGCCTTCAACCGACAGACAAAAGATTCGGAGAAAACAGGAAAATCGAACTGTTCCGTATGCGCGAGTGTCAAGAACGCGAATCAGTCACGCGTCTACAAACTCTCAGAGATGGAAGCCGATCATGTGACCGCCTGGTCGAAAGGTGGTCAGTCAGGAATCGACAATTGTGAGATGCTCTGCGAAACACACAACAGGGCGAAAGGTAACCGCTAAACAGCCCGGTCGCGCGCTTGCCCATTTACCGAGCCCGCAGGTACGGCCAGAGTCTTTACGATGCCTGCGATTGTCTCGTCTATGAAACGCGCTGAGGAACCATTCTTGGGGCGTGGTGCCCGAGCTGAGAGGTGGGGGTGATTTCGAATGTGCTCAGATGCACGCGATAACAGCAGCCCAGCTGGGTCGTGGATTGTAGATGGAAGAGATTCAGTAAGTGTCTCTGCGAGTTTGCGACATTCTGTTTCGTAGAACAACATGTGAGAAATGATGCTGCGAATCTTTGAGCGTAGTAGTTGCCACTTCGGGAGTTTCTCCGCACGCTCAGGGTCAAGTGCAAGTGTTTTGACCAAGAGAGACATGATGCGTTCTGTCCACTCGTCGTTGTGGACTCGCCGGCCAGCGAAACTCTGACGACGTTCACGTTCTTCAATGAGAAGGTGCAACCCACGATCATTCAGCGCAAGACCAATTTCGATGTCACTTCCTCGATGAGTCACATTGATCCACCCAAGGTCAACTAACTCGGGAAGTGCTCGCTCGAGTGTTTTTCGTGACATCGAAGTGATGCGTTGAAGTTCTGCATAGCTGGTGCGCGTGTGGGTGCTGTCAAACCACAGCGTGATGATGCGCGCTGCGAGATGATTTGCACGCCGACTGAGATCGAGATCACATGCTGTGGCGTCAAGCCAACGAAAACGAAACTCGTTTGTCGTGAAGTATTCGAGGTAACGCTCAGTAATTGGGGTTGAGTTGTAGTGGTTCATGACGTCCACTGTCCAGTGCGTCAGAATGACGTCAAGTAGGAGGTTTAAAATAAGAGTTAGTTATTTATATAGTGCGCCAAACTGACGAATATCAGAGACTTTTTGACTCAGATGACGGACAATTTGTCAGTGGAGCGTTATTCAACCCAGCCACTTGCGGCGCTGACGTCGTGAATATACGTGCGCATCGTCGTTTCAAGGTGCTTGTGTCCCATCCAGGTCTGGACAGCCGGGTAGGACTGGCCAAGTCCGCCGTCATCTCGTGATGCTGTCGAGTATGAGCCGTAGTGGTGTCGGAGGTAGTGCTGTGTCCATCTCCAGTCGACAGCCTCGCGGGCTTTATCGAGTCGTTTTGCCCAAGCGTCAGCCCATAGAGAAGCACTTCCGATTCGCGGAATCAACAGTCCATCTTCGCCTGCACGATCTACGAGAAACTTTAAGTCCTTTTGAATCTTTGTCCATGCGCGCACTCGGCGTGCCATCTTGTACTTAGGTGGACGAGTCGCCATTGACACTCCTACTTCCCATGGGATGTAGCGGTCAAGTTGCTTATCAACTTTGATGGTTCCATCAGATAGTGAAACGTCACTCGTGGTGAGAGCGAGAAGTTCGCATTGTCGTAAACCGCAACCGGCATTCACGCGTACCGCCGCAGCAAACTGTTTTGCAAGTATCTTGTCACCGGTCTCATTGAGAATGACATCGTGAAACGAGTTCGCAAGGTTTAGAACTTCTTGCCACGTTGGAACGTCGCGCATGCCGATGTTTTCCTCTGGCGTGTTGTTTGATGCTGCGAGACCACGCCCGCGTTTGATTGTGGCTCGCACTTTGGACAGTGGTCCAAATGCATCTTCTGGTAGCCACAGACGTTCCTCTGCCCATTTCGCAATAGAGGTAAGTGTCTGAACTTCGCTATCGAGTGATGCGGAACCATTTCCACTTGCGACGGCTGCATCGATGACTGCGGTCAACGTACTTCGGTCTGTATCGATGAGCCGAATATTTCCGATTACTACAAGAAGACGACGGTTGATGGCTGACATTCGCGCTCGGTAAGTGCCCTCCTCGATGACGTTGACGTGGTGGCGTTCCCATTGAGCGAAGAGAGTCGTCCAGGTTGCATCAATGTCGATCTTGAGCTTTGCCCCAATCTCAACTTCGGCGACAATTTCTTCCGCCCTCTTCATCGCCTCAGTAAAAGTCTTGCCACCTCGTAGCTGTCTACGGGGGTTTCCGTTGCCGACAACTTTGTTCGGGTAGTAGGAGATTCGTCCGTCGTGGGAGACGCGTATCCACTTTGGAAGTTCGGTCATGATGCGACTCCTGCGTAACGCATCTTTGAAGAGCGTGGGATTCGCACGACTTTCTGTGTAGAACTTTCGTGCTTGAGAGCTCCTTCTGCTCCGTGATCTGAGCTGACCGCGAATGCGACGACAGCGCTTGCTGTCCAGCGATGCTTGTCGCCGCGGATAGGTCGTGGGAATGTGGCATCTCGGACGATGCGATTCGCCTGACGGATGCTGCGTTGGTAGAAACCGGCGATGTCACGAATCGACCAGATTTCGGGGATTGTCTCGGGTGCTGTGGAGGTATGTGTTGCTGTCATAGATCAGACCGTGAAGAGCCTGGCCATCACGGCATACAGCCGTGTGACGCACAAACTGGCTTATTCATTGGGTTTCACAGCATTCACAGAGACTTACTGTGACGGTCTAAATGAAAGAACTGTCACACCCATGGGATACCGTTTGACCAGTTATGAAAGATCAAATTGCCAAACTCGTGGAATCTGTAAGGACGAATCAGATCGGAACATCGAAGGCGTGGCAGGGTGCCAACGTCGTGGTCACGAAGAGAGCACCATCGCCATCGGTTGACAACTTCAATCCCGATCCGCGATTTGTTGAAACAAGATTTGTCGGAGAGCTGAGTTGGCTGTTTGAGCAACTCAGAGATGTCTTCATGAAGTCCGATGGGTACGGGCTCTGGAAAGAGGAGTTTTTCGGACGTTTGGGAAATATCGCACGCAAGTTTCAGTCTGTATGTCCAGAGTGTTCGGTTGTTGGACTTTTGGAGACAGTGGCCGAGGAAGCCATGACGATGGCAGACGAGATAGAAAAGTCGGGTGGTCTTGAATCGTTGATGGTCACAACTGGAAACATGATTCTTGATGACATCACACTCGCGTCCGACAGGAACCGGTATCTCTCTCAGGAGCGAGTTCGAGAGCGACTTCTTATGTATGTTGGCGAAGACGCGCTTGACGATGACGAATTAGGCAATACGAAATGAGGCGTCTGATGCTTGACGTTGATGAGGATTGCGATTCCTACATTGAAAAATTGGTCCCTAAACAACGGTCGCAAGTCTGGGGAAAGATTGCCGATCTGCGGCTTGATCCGAGGCCGAATGACTCCGAGCATATGACGGGATTCAAACCGTGTTTTCGAGTTACGTGCGGTGAACATCGGATCATCTACATGGTCGCACGCGATCACGTCAAAATATTTCTGGTCGGTCATCGCGGAGATGATGCGGTTTACAAAGCATTCGAACGCAAGTATCGAAACCTGTCATTTGCGGCCTAAAGTCGACAGTTGATGACCAAGAAGACGTCGCCCTGTGACAGAGCGTCACACGAACAGAGATGCACTAGATGCAATAGCCCAATGTTCATTGAGCATTTGTAAGTTTTCAAAGTTCCTTCCGACTATTCACACCATCTTTGAGGGCACCTCAGAGATTCAACAGTTGGTGATTTCCCGAGCAATCTCAGGCTTGCGCATCGAGTAAAGCGATTTAGCGGGCTCCGGCTCGTTGATACGAACGCGACGCAATTGGTGCAAAAACCACTATTAAACCAAATGCCCAAATAAGTGTGTACAGCGTGCTGTTTTGTAATGGCCATGCTGTGGGTTCTGGCGCAGATGCTGGGATGTTGCCAAACTGAACGCGTGCTGCATGCGTTAATGACGAAACAGGGTTCCATTCAGCAATTGTTCTAAACACTGTTGGCAAATTGTCTGATGGCACAAATGTGTTGGCGATGAATGTAAGCGGAAACAGCACCATGAAAGAAGCATTGTTCACCACTTCTGGTGTGCGCACTGCAAGGCCAATGCAGGCCATAACCCACGAAAATGCGTACGAGAAAAACAGCAATAGGGCGTACCCGATTAGTGCGTCTAACACTGAACTCCGAATGCGCCAGCCAACTGCAAGTCCTGCAATTGACATCATGGCAATCGACAACACGTTATAAATGACGTCGCTTGCAGTACGTCCGGCAACTACTGCAAATGGAGACATCGGAAGCGACCTGAATCGATTGATCAGACCCTTTTGCAAATCTTCAGCGAGTCCCGCTCCTGTAAACGTTGCTCCGAACACCACGGTCTGGGTGAAGATACCGGCCATCAAAAACTCCCGGTAACTGCTACCCGGAATGTCAATTGATCCTCCAAAAACATACGCAAAGAGAACAACAAACAAGATCGGTTGAAGAAGAACAAACACCATGACATCGGGAACTCGCCGAATGCGAATGGTGTTGCGGCGTGCAATAACTAAAGAGTCGCGAAGAATGCTCATACATTGCTCGATTCTTCTGCGACGTGACCAGTCAACTCAACAAAAACATCGTCCAGTGTTGGTCGACGTAATCCAATGTCGGTAATTGCAACGTTTTGTGCTTCAAGTTCGCGAAGTACTTGACTGAGGGCTTGAACACCGTTCTTTACCGGCGCTGAAAATGCGCCATCGCCGCTATGTGCACGAAGAGGTCCTGAAGCAACACTGCGCAATATTCTTTCGGTGAGTTCAAATTGCTCTTGACGCTCAATGTGCACATCAAGATGGTCACCGCCAATTCTGCGCTTCAGTTCGTCTGCTGTTCCTTCTGCAATGGAGCGACCATGGTCAATCACCACAATTTGGTCTGCAAGCTGATCGGCTTCTTCCAAGTATTGAGTAGTGAGCAAAACCGTGGTTCCCTGAGCAACGCGATCACGAATCACGTCCCACAGTTCGCCGCGACTCACTGGGTCTAGACCGGTGGTTGGTTCATCAAGAAAGAGCACTGGTGGATCGGCGATCAACGCGCCAGCAAGGTCAATTCGTCGTCGCATACCACCCGAGAAAGTTTTCAGCGGACGATGCGCTGCATCTGAAAGTCGAAAACGCTCAATCAGTTCTTGCGCCCGAGTTTTTGCTTCACGCCTGTTCATTCCGTAGAGGCGACCGAACATCTCAAGGTTTTCTGTGGCAGTGAGATGTTCGTCAACTGCTGCATATTGACCGGAGAGTCCAATTCGTTTGCGAACTTCGTGCGGATGAGCCAGCACATCGATTCCAGCAACCGTGGCTGATCCTGAAGTGGGCTTAACAAGTGTGGTGAGAATAGAGACAGCAGTGGTTTTTCCAGCACCGTTTGGGCCAAGCAGTCCAAGAACCGTCCCTGCACGAACCTCCAGGTTCAGTCCATCAAGAGCGGTAACTGAGCCATATTTCTTTACAAGATTGTGCGCAATGATGCTTGAGTCGCGACTAGCAGTTGACATTGCATTCACGGTATCAGCACATCATTATTAGTTTGTGGAGAAGTACTAGTTTCAGATGTGTGAGCAAGCGCGTGTTAGTGACAGGTGCAACATCTGGAATTGGTGAAGCCTTTGCGCATTGGTATGCAGACAGCGCAAGTGAACTTGTGTTGGTGGGACGCAACAAATCTGAATTGGATCGTGTTGCAGGTGTGGTGCGTTCGCGAGGCGTACATGCCGAGGTGATCGTTGCCGATCTTTCCCATAAAGATGGTGTGGAAAGTGTCGGTTCTCAGTGCGGGGCCGTTGATGTTCTCGTGATGAACGCCGGTGTTACGCATGCAGCGAAAATCGGCACAACGGATCGAGATCAGTTGGACGAACTTGCGTATCTCATGTCTGCTGGCATTGTCCGATTAAGTGAGATTGTGGTTTCACGTATGGCGGAGCGTGGCAGTGGTGATGTGGTGATCGTGTCGAGCATTGCCACGTTTACGCCGATGCGAAAAGCCGGGCCGTATGCAGCAGCTAAGACGTATGCAACTTCGTACGCACGCAGCCTTGCACTCGAGGTGAATAGTCGCGGTGTGCGAGTTGTTGCGGTGTGCCCCGGGTATGTGCGAACAGACTTACACCGCAAAGCAGGGCTTGATCACTTAACGCAGAGCGTTCCTGGATGGATGTGGCTGACACCCGACGATGTTGTTCGTGCGACGACGCGGGCACTTGAACGGGGGAAAACCGTGGTGGTTCCCGGCTTGGTGTATCGGATTGCTCTGCCATTTCTGGCTTCTTCAACCGCTCAACGACTGTGGCGACGAATGACCCGTCGTTCGTCAAGCAGGTCTTCACAGTCGTGACACAATGAAGAGATGACGACACCAGTTTCAGTATCCGTAGAGATCAAGGCACCTGTAGAAAAAGTGTGGGCAATGATTACCGACTTGCCGCGAATGGGTGAGTGGTCGCCTGAGAACAAGGGCGGAGAGTGGATGAAGGGTGCGACGACCGCTGCTGTCGGCGCTTCATTCAAAGGAAAGAATGGCAACGGAAAAAAGAATTGGTCAACTTCGGTGAAAGTAAATGCACTCGAAGCCCAACGTAAGTTTTCTTTTGGACTAATGGTGTTTGGCAAAAACTGGTGCGATTGGGTGTATGAATTAGAGCCAACTGCTGAAGGCTGTCGTGTAACCCACAGTTGGATTGATCATCGTGGCAAGGTTTCCGCGAAATTGGGCAAAGTGGTGAGTGGCGTTGCTGATCGCGCAACGCACAACCGAAAGAACATGGAAGTGACGTTGCAAAACTTGGCGAAGGCTTGCGCCTAACTAAACGCGACTAGTTGTTGCCGAGTTCGCGCGCGGTAACAAACGCTGCCACACACGTATCGATGTCTGCCTTTGTGTGCGTTGCGCACACTTGTACGCGAATGCGAGCCTTGCCCATGGGAACAACAGGATAAGAAAACGCAACTACGTAGATGCCGAGTTTGAATAGCTCTGCCGCCATGCGTACGGCTTCGTGTTCGTCGGCAAACATGACAGGCACGATTGGGTGTTCACCGGGCAGCAAGGTGAACCCTGCGGCCGACATTTGGCCGCGGAAATACTTCGCGTTTTCACGAAGTGTTTCACGAGTGTTCGAGCCCTGCGCAACGAGGTCGAGTGCAACGAGTGAACCCGCGACCACGGTTGGAGGAATGGAGTTAGAGAACAAATAGGGGCGAGCGCGCTGACGCAACAAGTCAACAATTTCTTGGTGTGCCGAGATGTAACCACCTGATGCGCCACCCAGTGCTTTGCCGAGTGTTCCCGAAATGATGTCGACTCTGTCGCGTACACCAAACATTTCTGGTGTGCCCGCACCAGTTGCGCCAATGAACCCGACTGCATGTGAGTCGTCCACCATGACCATGGCTTCGTACTTGTCGGCAAGATCGCAGATTTCTTTCAATGGAGCAAATGATCCGTCCATGGAAAACACTCCGTCAGTCACGATGAGTGTGCGACGAGCACCGCGAGCTGCAACAAGCTGAGCCTCAAGATCGGCCATGTCGCGGTTCTTGTAGCGGTAACGAGTGGCTTTGCAGAGACGAATTCCATCAATGATTGAAGCGTGATTTAGCTCGTCTGAGATAACCGCATCGCCCTGATCGAGCAACACCTCAAACACTCCGCCATTTGCATCAAAGCATGAAGGGAACAAGATGGTGGCATCTGTTCCAAGCAGCGAGGATAAGCGGGCTTCTAGCTCATCGTGTTGGGACTGTGTTCCGCAAATGAAACGCACGCTGGCCATGCCAAATCCGTTGATGTCTAGCGACTCTTTGGCTGCAGTAATTACTGAAGAGTTGTTTGCAAGTCCCATGTAGTTGTTCGAGCAAAAGTTGATGAGGTCTTTTTCGCTACTGAGCACATGTGAAGACTGTGGCGAGTCGAGCAATCGCTCGCGCTTGTACAAACCAGCAGTTTGAATGTCGTCGAGTGTTTTCTTGAGATCGTGTTTAACGCTTGTGTACATGTTGTTGCCCTATGACCAGTCCATGATGACTTTGCCCGAATTCGACGAACGTGCTGCAGCGAATGCTTTGTCCCAGTCGTTTGCAGGGAAGCGATCGGTGATCACGTCGCGAATGTCGAGGCCCGTTTGAATCAGTGAATTCATGGCGTACCACGTCTCATACATTTCACGACCGTAAATGCCTTTAATGGTGATCATGTGTGTAACGAGTTTCGCCCAGTTAATAGAAATCTCCTTGCTTGGTAAACCAAGTACGGCAATGCGACCGCCGTGGCTGAGATTGTCCAAAATGTCGGGAAGTGCAGTTGGCGCTCCGCTCATCTCGAGGGCAACGTCAAAGCCTTCTTTCATGCCCAACGTTTTTTGTGTCGCAGCAATGGAAGAAGTCATGGGGTTCACTGCAATGTCAACACCCATAGAGCGAGCAAGCGCCAAACGAGATTCATTGATGTCGCTTACTACTACATAGCGCGCACCAACATGTCGCGCCACTTTGGCGGCCATGAGTCCGATTGGGCCTGCTCCCGTGATTAACACGTCTTCGCCAGCAACCGGAAAGGTAAGTGCGGTGTGCACAGCGTTTCCAAACGGATCAAAGATGGCACCAAGTTCGGCGTCTACTGCGTCGGAATGCACCCACACGTTGCTTGCAGGAATCACGACGTATTCGGCGAATGCACCATTGCGGTTCACGCCAACACTTGAGGTGTTCTTACACATGTGTCGTCGACCAGCGCGACAGTTTCGACAAATGCCGCAAATGATGTGTCCCTCACCTGAGACCAATGCTCCAACTTGAAGTGAAGTTACGTCTGTCCCCAACTCCACGATACGACCAGAGAATTCGTGACCAATAATGAGTGGCGCGTTTACGGCCGATGCAGCCCACGCATCCCACGACTCAATATGAAGGTCGGTGCCACAGATGCCCGTCTTCTCTACGCGAATTTTCACGTCGTTAGGGCCTGGCGTAGGTTCTGGGCACTCGATCATTTCCAGACCAGGTGCTGCAGATGGCTTAAACAGTGCGCGCATAGTGGTTTTTAGCGTAGTGCCACCTTGGTAGCCAGGTTTTATTGAATTAGTTCTATTCTGCGCACGTGAACAATTTTCTCAGCAATGCACTCGACGCTGCGGTGGTGCCTGGGTTTTCCAAGATTGGTTTTGCAATCCGTAAACGGTTGGGTAATTGGCAGCCAATTTCAGGCTTTGATCTGCGCGGAAAAACGGTCGTCATTACGGGGCCAACTTCGGGGCTTGGTGAACAAGTAGCGAGGCAGTTGGCGCCCACTGGCGCCAACTTGGTATTAGTTGCACGCAACGAAGAAAAATGTTCACGCGTAATCGCAGAGATCTCACCGCTGTGCAGGGGGAACGCGCCAGTTTTTGTGCGCGCTGAGATGGGAGACTTGGAATCTGTCCGTGCCGCATGTGCTGCGATACATCAACAGTTCGTACATATAGATGTATTGGTTCATAACGCTGGGGCGTTGTTGAATACTCGTCAACTATCGCCACAAGGAATTGAACAAACTGTTGCATCACACGTTGTTGGCCCATTTCTTATGACCACCTTGCTGCTTCCGTTCTTGAAAGGTGGTCGAGTAGTAACCGTGTCATCAGGTGGCATGTATACCAGTGCGCTTCCTGCATTTGACACAGGTGAAACACTCGAGATGCCTGCGCAGAAGTATGGCGGATCAAAGCAGTATGCAATTGCTAAGCGAGCACAAGTAACACTGACCGAGATGTGGGCCAAGCGCGAGCCTCAGACAGAGTTCGTGTCGATGCATCCGGGCTGGGCTGACACACCGGGAGTGCAAGAGAGCATTCCTGGGTTTCGAAAAGTAACCGCACCAATCTTGCGAACAGCAAGTGAAGGTGCCGACACGATTGCTTGGCTTGCAGTGGTGAATCCGTTGCCTGGGGAAAACGGATCGTTTTGGTCTGATCGCGAGGTTCGCCCAACACACAAAACACCTCAATCCAAAAAACTCGACACTGACTCAAACCGACAAGCACTCTGGCACTACATAGAAAATTTGAGTAAGTAATTTCGCCTACGCTCAGTACGTGCCGTCTGCATATGAGCAAGCCCTAGCCAAAGTCGCGAGTGGTACGTCTCCTGAAGTAGCTGCCGCTGACCTCGTTGCTCAAATGACCCTTGATGAAAAGGTGCACTGCTTAGATGGTGGTGTTCCATTTTGGATCGGAGTAGGCGACATCACTTCGGGCGGGTATCACAGTCGGCCATTTAGAGGTGCTCGAGTTGAGCGACTTGGAATTCCAGGATTTCATTTTTCGGACGGGCCGCGTGGAGTAGTTGTTGGCGAAGCAACTGCATTCCCGGTTTCTATGGCCCGTGGAGCAACGTTTGATCCCGAATTAGAAGTACGTGTTGGTGATGCCATTGGTAAGGAACTGCGAGCGATTGGCGCAGACTTGTACGGCGGAATTTGTGTCAACTTGTTGCGTCATCCAGCGTGGGGGCGTGCGCAGGAAACGTATGGCGAAGACCCTCACCATGTTGGTGAAATGGGTGCAAGCTTGACCCGGGGGGCTCAGCGCCATGTCATGGCAACACTGAAACATTTCGCGTTGAACTCCATGGAAAACGCCAGGTTTGGTGTTGACGTAAGCATTGATGAACGCTCGTTGCATGAGGTGTATCTCCCTCACTTCAAGCGCATCATTGACGAAGACGTTGCTTGCGTAATGACTGCATACAACTCGGTGAATGGCGAATGGTGTGGTGAGAACACCGCATTGATTTCTGACATCTTGCGCGATGAATGGGGTTTCACAGGATTCGTGATTTCGGACTGGATCTTCGGACTGCGCGATGGTGTGAAGAGTTTGCAAGCAGGACTCGACGTTGAAATGCCGTATCGCATGATTCGGAATGCGCCGATTGTTTCAGCACTTTCAGAAGGATTGATTACTGAAGAACTTGTTGGGAGTGCAGTAACGCGCACCTTAACCACCATGTTGAAGTTCAACGTTGGAGAATTGCCAGTGAGTGATCGCTCCGTAGTGATGTGCGATGAACACCTCGCTTTAAGTCAAGAGGTTGCAGAGAAGTCAATGGTGTTGTTGAAAAACGAACCGATAGCTGGCGTGAATGTACTCCCGTTGAATCTTGCTGCAGGATCAACAATCGGTGTATTCGGTCGGCTTGCAGGTGTGCGCAACATTGGAGATGGCGGAAGCAGTGATGTGATGGCACCAAATGTTGTCACTCCGCTTCAGGGAATTACCGAACACTTTGCCAACTGCAACGTTGTGCATGACGCAGATGCAACAATTGATGCTCAAGTTGCGCAAGCAAAGCAGTCCGACGTAGCCATTGTCGTCGTTGGCTACACGAAAGAAGAAGAAGGTGAGTTCATTGGTGATTCGGAAGATACCGCACCGATGCTTTCTCTCATTCCGCGGCAGGACGACCCAGAGTTAGCGCGTGAATACGAAAAGTACATGCACGAGAATCATCACTACGCACCGGATGAATTGCGCATCAAGTCTCGCAACGGCACGTTCTCTATCGGTGGCGACCGCGAGTCCCTTCGACTCATGGATGCTGATGTTCAACTAATCCGTTCTATTGCTCAGGTGCAACCACGAACCATCGTGGTCATGGTTGCTGGTAGTGCAGTGGTCATGTCGGAATGGATTAACGAAGTTCCAGCAGTACTGATGGGTTGGTACAGCGGCAGTAATGGTGGACGAGCCTTGGCCAAGGTGTTGTCTGGCGAAGTGAATCCGTCTGGGCGTATACCGTTCGTCATTCCGCATGACGAATCTCATCTTCCGTTCTTTGACCGCAATGCCAAAGCAATTACGTATGACTACTGGCATGGACAATGGAAACTAGATCGCGATGGAAATGCAGCGATGTTTCCATTTGGATTCGGATGTAGCTATACATCCTTTGAGTATTCAGACGTACGTGTTGAATTTGGTGAAGAAGTGAAAGTTCAATGTTCGGTGCGCAATGCCGGCGCGCATAATGGCGTCACTGTGGTACAGGTGTACGCAGGTCATAACGAGTCTGTAATTGAGAGACCTCGACGCAGGCTTGTTGCCTTTACGCGAGTAGAAGTTGCTGCCGGCGAAACCGTCCGTGTTGAGTGCGAGTTTCCACTTTCAAAGATTGCAACCCGTGACACGTCAAACCACAGTTGGTTTGTAGAAGGCGGCACGTGGAATTGCGAAGTTGGACAATTCTCTGGAGATCCACGAGCGTTGTCTGCGTTGCTTCAGGTTCCTGAGAGAATTGAGTTGTGACTAACATTTCAATTCATGGCAACTGACGATCGCTCTGAAATACACATTCGTTCCCGCTGGGGAGAAATTGACTCCAACGGACACATGCGCAATGTTGCATACCTCGATATCTCTGCAAATTCACGTATGGAATTCTTCAATGCCAATGGTTACACCCTGACCGAGTTCTTTGGTGCGGGTCTTGGGCCGGTTGTGCTGAAAGATGAAATTGAATACAAACGCGAAGTTCGCCTTGCCGAAGACCTCACTGTGACGAATGAACTTGCTGGAATGAGTGAAGACAACACTAGGTTCATTTTCCGCAATCAATTCATTAAGGCCAATGGAAAACTGGCGTGCAAGATTTCGAGTTTGGTTGCCTTCTTCGATCTAGCCACACGCAAAATGATTGCTCCACCTGAAAACCTGATGAAAGCAATACTTTCATTGCCTCGCTCGGAAGACTTCAGCACGATCGCACAATAGCCATAGGGGTACTGTGGGACATGGCAAAAATGTCTCGCGCATACCGAGTGTTGAGTTTGACGGCGATTGCCACGTTTCTTGTTTCGCTCGACTTGAGCATTGTGGTTGTTGCTCGTGGAGAGATTGAAGACACGTTCGGCCATGATCAAGCAAACGTTTTGGCGTGGGTGTTCTCTGCGTATTCAATTGCCTATGCCGCTGGTTTATTGACGGCCGGTCGATTCGCTGACGTGTTCGGACGCAAGCGCGCTTTCTTGCGTGGCCTCACCATTTTCAGTATTGGCTCGGTGTTGTGTGGTTTTGCTCCGACGGCATGGATGTTGGTGCTTGCGCGAGTCATACAGGCAATTGGCGGAGCACAACTCACTCCGGCATCAATTGCATTGGTTCTGCCAGAGTTTCCTGTAGAAAAGCGAACCCAAGCAATTGCTATTTGGGGATCTGTTGGTGGACTTGCGGCAGCAATTGGGCCATCTGCAGGTGGCGTGCTTGTGGATTGGTGGGGCTGGAGATCACTCTTTTTCATCAACGTTCCGTTTTGTGTCTTCACCGTGCTTATGGGCAGGAAGATATTGCGCGAGAGTAAAGACGAAAATGCTCAACGCAAAGTTGATTACCCAAGCGTGCTGTTTGGATTTTCAGGTGTCGCTCTTGTCGTGCTTGCAATCTCGCAAAGCGAAGAGTGGGGCTTCGTTGACATTCGGTCAGCGATTGCTCTTGTTATTGGTTTAATACTGATTGGTGGGTTCATTAGGCGCTGTCAGACCGTGGAGAGTCCACTTCTTGATCTGTCGCTGTTCAAACTTCCATTCGTGGTTGCTTCAAACTTGTCTGGAGTTTTATTCAGTGTCGGATTCATAGGCATGTGGCTACTCAACACCACGTGGTTGCAACAGGTTTGGGACTACAGCGTGGTGCGCTCTGGCCTTGCAACATTCCCAGGGCCAGCAATGGCGGCACTTGTTGCCCCGTTTGCAGGCAAATATGCAACAAAACTTGGGCACGCGCGTGTGTTGCTCGTTGGCGCTTTAATGCTCAGTTTTGGCACGTTTATGTTGGCAACCTTCATGACGACAGAACCCGAATACGTTGCTCATTATTTGCCGTGGATGCTGGTGACAGGTATCGGTGTGGGTTTGTCTATTTCCACGCTGTCCAGTTCGGCGACTGCATTCTTGCCACCATCTGAATTCGCAATGGGATCAGCGCTCAACACCACGACTCGCCAAATTGGTACAGCGCTTGGCTCGGCAATTGCTCTTACTGTTGCGGCTCCTGCATTCAAGCAGATTTATGAATTGGGAATTCGGATAGCAGACGCTGCTGCGGCTGGATCACCGCTGGTGTGGACAGAGGAAACAGCCAAGCTCGACTTGTCTGCGTATCACACCGCATGGATCATTAATGGAGTGGTGTATCTAGCAGCAGGAATTTTGATGATTTTGATTTATCGCAAACCAACGAATGCGCAAATGATTTCTGCAGGTTCAAAAATTACGTTTGAAGATTAAATTCGGCAATCTCGACAACACGTTGTTCATCAATTGCACGGTGCGCTGCAACTCCAAGCACGACTGACCAAAGCCCGTCGTTCACTGTTACCTCCGCATTGTCTTTGGAGCTGATGGCTTTCACGAACTTGTCAATTTCGACATAGCTTGCACCGAAATGTGCACCTGCGTAGGCAACGTCTGGGCTCATCGTTGCATCAACCTTGCGTAATTCGTGGCTTGATCGATTCCCAATATAAATATGCCCAGGGCCGGGAATGTGTGCCTCGGCTTTGCCGAGACTGCCAACAACTGCGATCTCTTGTTCGTTTCGGCCGACCTCAGCAAACATGCTGAGGTCAAGCATCGCGCGCATGTTGTTGGCAAACTCCACAATGACGTAGGCGTTATCCAAAATATCTGCGCGCTCACCGTCGTAAAACTCATCGAGATGGTTTACATCTTGTGCGCCACTTGCCATTACGCGCACAGGAGGGGACTGCGCGATCAAATTCATGAGATCAAAAAAGTGGCAACACTTTTCCACGAGCGTTCCGCCGGTGTTGCGTGAAAAACGATTCCAGTTGTTCACTTTTTGCAGGAACGGGAAACGATGTTCGCGAATACTCAGCATTTTCACGTCGCCAAGTTCTCCAGAATTCACCACGTCGAGCAGTCGAGCAATCGGTGTCATGTAGCGATATTCGAGACCCACCCATGTGAGCGCCTTGCGTTGCTGAGCAAGTGCGACTACGTCTTGGCAATGTTTGATAGTTGTGCACATCGGCTTTTCAACCAGCACGGGCGTATCGGTCTGCAGGATGTCGAGCAATAGCGCGTGGTGTGTGAAATTCGGTGATGCAACAACTACCGCATCAACTTCACCACACTTCAGCAAATCGCGGTGGTCACGAAATTCGGCAACCGAGTTGTCGGATCCAAGTGCGTGGCGAGCCCATTCGAGTGGTTCTTCATGTGGGTCTGAAATTGCAGTGACAATGGCATTGGGGTTGGCGTTGATATTGCGAATGTGTTCGCAACCCATCATTCCCGTGCCAATTACGCCGATGCGCATCACCATGTCGCCACTTTAGGGCGCCATGGCTCGTAGCCTTGCGCTGTGACTAAGCCGATACAAATGGAGTTCGTTCTTTCGGCATCGCACGTTGATCAGTTGCCAGAGTCCAAAGCAGAGATTGCCTTGGTCGGCCGGTCGAATGTGGGGAAGTCAGCACTCCTAAATGCAGTGTGCAATCGCAAGAGTTTGGCGCGCGTGTCGAATACACCTGGCAGAACGCAACTCATCAACTTGTTTCAAACTCCAACTGGTGGAACCGTGGTCGACTTGCCCGGGTATGGGTATGCGGCTGTTTCAGGAAAGCTGAAGCGCGGTTGGGAAAAAATGATCGTTGGTTACCTGAATGATCGTGAGGAACTTGACCTCATCTTGGTTCTCGTTGATGGAGCGATTGGGCCAACCGATTTAGATCTGATGATGCTTGAGCAACTGCGCGCAAGTGAAGTTGATTTCCAGATCATTGCTACGAAGCAAGACAAAGTAAAGCCATCACAGCGCGAAACACGCAAACGCGACCTGGCAAAAAACTGCGAGGTCGACCCAAGTGAAGTGGTGTGGACGAGCACCAGTACCAATGAGGGAATTGAAAAAGTTCGCTCAATTGTTAATCGCGTCCTGAAGTAGTCCGCTTTTATTCCGTAGGCTGTGGCCATGGAAGTTGAAATGATCGTTGAGATCCCACAAGGGTCACGCAATAAATACGAGATGAATCACGACACAGGCGAGATTTGGCTTGATCGCACTCTCTTCACTGCCACGCAGTACCCGCTCGATTATGGATTTTTTCCCAACACACTTGGCGAAGACGGAGACCCGCTCGACGCATTGGTGTGGTTAAGTCAACCGACTTTTTCGGGTTGCCACGTGATGGTGCGACCAGTTGCAGTGTTCTGGATGTCGGACGAAAAAGGTCCAGACGCCAAAGTGTTGTGCGTTGCTTCACACGATCCGCGTTATTCGGCCTATCAAGATATTGATGACTTGCCGGAGCATTTGCTTGATGAAGTTGGAAACTTTTTTGAGGTGTACAAGTTGCTTGAACCAAACAAAGACACAACGGTGAAGGGCTGGGAAGGCCGCGACGCTGCGACTAAGGAAATTCAAGACGCGCTAGCGCGTTACAAGCACTAGTTGCGCGTTATCGCGCGTAGGTCACTCCGCCATCAACGATGACGGTTGAACCAACCACATAGTCACCAGCTCGTGAAGCAAGGTAAATGGCTGCACCCGCCATGTCTTCTGGAGTGCCAATTCGACCTGCAGGTATTGCTGCTGAAATTGCATCGCCGTGATCGCGTGCGACCTTATTCATTTCTGAAGCAAATGCACCTGGTGCAATAGCGGTTACGCCGATGTTGTCCTTAATGAGACGAAGCGCCATGCGCTTGGTCATATGAATGAGCCCTGCCTTGCTTGCAGCGTACGGGTAAGTCTCCATGGCGTTAACCGAGACACCATCAATTGATGCGATGTTGATGACTTTGGCCAAGCGATCTTTCGACGATGCTGCGCGAAGTAGTGGAGCAAGTGCTTGCGTGAGGAAGAACGGAGTCTTCATATTGAGGTCTACCGTTTTGTCCCAACCGCTTTCAGGGAATTCATCAAACTCGGCACCCCAAGCAGCGCCTGCATTGTTCACCAAAATGTCGAGCTTTGACTCACGCTTGGAAATTTCGGCAACAAGAGCAGCTATTCCGTCTTGTGTTGACACATCACCTGGAATAGAGATGCATTCGCCATACATGGACAACTCTTTTGCTGCAGCATCACATTGCGCCGCCTTGCGAGCAGTGATGTACACGCGCGAACAACCATGTTCAAGGAAGCCTTGCACGATCATCGCGCCAATTCCGCGTGATCCACCGGTAACGAGAGCAACTTTGCCATTCAGCGAGAAAATGTCTTTCATGCGGTAAAGACTAGGGTCTTTGCATGCGCAAGAACCCAATGTTGGCAATATTCACCACGGTCTTTATTGACCTTCTGGGATTTGGAATTTTGATTCCCGTTTTCCCATTGCTTATTACTGACGGGCCATTTCGAGTGACACCAGACAGTTGGTCCTTCTCGCAAGGAATGATCATGCTTGGTTGGCTGCAGGCCATCTACCCGTTCTGCATGTTTATTGCGGCGCCAATTCTGGGTCAGTTATCTGATCGCCACGGACGTCGTCCGGTTCTTGCGCTATCCATTTTCGGTACGGCAATCGGTTATGCCCTCTTTGCAATTGGCATTAGCACCGGAAACCTTCCACTGCTGTTTGCAGCGCGTGCGCTCGATGGTCTTACTGGTGGCAACCTGGCTGTTGCACAAGCTGCAATTGGCGACATCAGTACACACGAAAACCGCGCGAAGAACTTTGGCTACATGGGAGCCGCTTTCGGAATGGGCTTCATCGTCGGTCCATATTTGGGAGGAAAGCTCAGCTCGCCGAGCGTCAGTTTATACGGTCTGTTTGACACCCCGCATTGGTTCGGTGCGACCACACCGTTTTGGTTTGCTGCAGTTCTTGCATTGCTGAACTGCACCGCAGTTCTCACCACGTTCCCTGAAACCATTAAAGAAAAGTTTCATGGTGGCAAGATCAAAGTGGGTCAATCATTAAGCAATGTGGTCAACGGTTTCAAGTCAGATCGCTTGCGCGTAATTCTTCTCTCAAGCTTCCTGTTCAGCGCAGGTTTCACATTCTTCACCACATTCTTTGGTGTGTACTTGCGCAACAAGTTCAGCTTCAGTTCGTCAAAGATTGGTGACTATTTCGCAATCGTTGGTCTATGCATTGCGCTTTCGCAGGGGCTCGTTGTTGGACGTGTGGCAAAGAAACTCGTGGACTTCAAAGTGTTGAAGTTCTCCATGTTTGGAACTGGCGCAATGATGTTGATCTATTTCCTTACGCCAACAACAAGTTCGATGTATCTGTACATGGTTATTCCATTCTTTTCCATCTTCAATGGACTCTGTATGGCAAACACATCAAGTCTCATTAGCCGCTCTGCGGAAATGGGCAAGCAAGGTGAGGCGATGGGAATTTATGCCAGCGTGTCCAGTCTCTCGCAGGTGCCTTCCGCAGTACTGGTTGGCTACATCACTACGTCGATTACCTCTAGCCAACCGCTGATAGTTGCTTCTATGTGCATTGGACTTGCGGGACTTTCATTTGTGTTGCTCTTTAAGCCGAAGTACGTGTCGGGCGTAGTCGGTGCCGCTGACGGAATGCCGGTGCACTGATGCCAAGTAACTTTGCACTTAAGTCCATGAATGGGATTCATCGCCTGATTCTTGGCGTTACACGCGGTAGAGCGGGTTGGACTGCAGGCAATATGCCGGTGCTTGAACTGACCACTATTGGCCGTAAGAGCGGCAAACCTCGTAGCTGCATGTTGACCTCGCCAATACAAGAAGGTGAATCCATCGTGATCGTTGCTTCACGTGGAGGAGATGATTTTCATCCTGCTTGGTATTTGAACTTGGTCGATAATCCGCAGGTACAGGTTCGTTACAAAGGCGGCCCAAGCAAGATGATGACGGCACGTACCGCAACTGCAGATGAACGCGCGCGAATGTGGCCAGTAGTGGAAAAGCAGTACAAGGGGTATGCGGGCTATCAACAGCGCACCGACCGCGAAATTCCGCTTGTCATCCTCGACTAAGACCTCCTAATTCACGAGGGGTAGCGTGGGGGTATGCCAGCACCCGGAATGTATTCAGGAATTACCACTGACGATGCAATGAACTTGGCCATGTCGGCCAAGGCAGTTCCGTTGTATAACGCGGTGAAGGAATTTATTGCCAACGAAGTAGAGCCAGTGACGGAGAAGTATTTCGCGCTCGGTGAAGGTCGACCTGATCGCTGGCAATACGGCGAAGGCCAACTTGAGCTGTTGGATGAGTTGAAACGCAAAGCACGGGCGAAGGGATTGTGGAACTTCTTCCTTCCAAATGCCGAAACAGGTGAAGGTCTGTCAAACCTGGACTATGCGTACATCGCTGTTGAACTTGGCAAGAACCCGATTGCATCCGAAGCAATGAACTGCAGTGCACCAGATACCGGCAACATGGAAGTGCTCGAGCGCGTTGGAACACCAGAACAAAAAGAGAAGTGGTTGAAGCCGCTGCTTGCTGGTGAAATTCGTTCGGCGTACGCAATGACCGAACCAGACGTGGCGTCGTCAGATGCAAAGAATTTGGAATGCCGTGCAGAACTCGACGGCGATGAGTGGTTGATCAACGGCGAGAAGTACTACATCTCTGGCGCCGGAGATCCGCGATGCAAGATCATGATTTGCATGTTGCTCACCAGCCCAGATGCCCCACCTCACAAGCGTCACTCACAAATCTTGGTGCCAATGGATACACCTGGCGTAAAAATTCTTGGCCCAATGGAAGTGTTTGGCGAAGACGATGCACCTCATGGACACATGCACCTGCGTTTTACTGATGTTCGAGTTCCAGCATCAAATATGTTGTTAGGCGAAGGACGTGGATTCGAGATTTCACAGGTTCGTTTGGGGCCAGGACGCATTCACCACTGCATGCGATCAATCGGTGCGGGTGAACGAGCACTTGAATTGATGGTTCGTCGTGGACTTTCTCGTGAAGCATTTGGTAAACCAATTGCGCGTTTGGGTAAGAACACCGAAACCATTGCCAAAGCACGGATTGAAATTGAAGCGATGCGCCTCATGGTGCTTCGTGCAGCCAAGGCGATGGACACCATGGGTAATGCAGAAGCCCGCATTTGGGTGAGTGCTATCAAGGCCATGGTCCCTGAACGCGTGTGCAAAATCATTGACGAAGCGATTCAGGTGTTCGGTGCCACAGGTATTTCACAGTGGACTCCACTTGCACGTTTGTACGCGGGTCAACGCACATTGCGTTTGGCTGACGGTCCAGACGAAGTGCACTGGCACGTTGTAGGTCGCGCAGAAATCAATCGCTACGAGGACGACAAGTCCCCAGTAACGACTTATGAGCGAAATGGTGGAATGTTTTCCGGCCCAGCCTGATTAGGCGACAGCAGGCACAGGCTTTCGTAGCCATTTCTTGCCAACCAAGAAGCAACCAACGGAAACGAGTATTGCCATGGCAACACCAGTTGCCGTGAACGCAAACTTTTGACCAAAGTGCTCATACATGGTGCCAGCAGACATTGCGGCAACTCCACCCATCAAGGTTTGCATTCCACCGAGCAATCCAGAAGCGCCCGCTTGTCGTTCAGGTGGCGTTGCTTGTGCAACGGCCACACCAATGCCGGTGACAGTGAGCGAGTCGAGCATGGACTGAGTGAGTCCAACGCCGAGCATCAGGTATGGCATGGTCATAAACCCGTATGAGGTCATATACAAGGAACCGAGCGCTAGACCGAATGCGCTGACGCGGAGAGGGCCGTGCTTTTGTGCGATTCTTCCGCCGAGTGCGCCGAAGAAAATCCACGGCAAACCAAACAAGGCAACACCAGCGTTGCCAACCCAATGCGGTGCTTTTAAGTCGTCCATCATGATGACCCACAGCGAGTCGTACACACCAATCATCACGTACAACGCGATGCCAACAAGGATTGAACCGAGTACAGCGCGATTCTTCAACAAGTCAATTGCAAATCGTTCTTCGGTGCGATCTTCGATTGCGGTTTCGGTGATATCGAGTCGGGCGATGATGACGCCAGCGATGGTAATGAGCACCGCAATAAGAATGAATGGTGCGGCAAGGTTGATGGAGTCAACGGTGAGTGCAGCGATGACAGGACCGATTGCAAAACCACCAACTTCGATAGATACACCTCGCCCTAAGTTGCCGCCCATATTCTCGGGGTCACTGACGATGACGATTCGTTTAATTGCAGGTATTGCAATTCCTGCACCCACACCCATGACGAACCGTCCAAGCAAAAACAGCGGAAGCGAAGTTCCAAAAGCCATGATCAATGCACCTGCGGCATTGGCTGCCATGCCAACGGTCATCAGCTTGCGGGCATGACCTCTGTCGGCATATGGAGCAATAGTGAGTTGAGCAATGAATGAAGTAAAAAAGCCAACCGCAATAATCATGCTGAGGCCGGTTTCTTGGATACCGAATTCTGCGCGCCAATCGTCGAGCATGGTGAACATCACGCCGTATCCCGAGGCCAATACGCCCATGGCAACTTGAAGCGTGAGGATTAATCGCTTCGTATGCACCGTGCCACATTAGTGATTAATGGCAAGTCATGAGTGGTGACCGCATCTGAACCGCCGTAGTGTGGAAGGCATGGACGTCGCAGTAGTCGACTACACATCGCCAGATGCACCGAAGCAATTCACGAAGTCGCTTCGCGAAACAGGCTTTGCTGTGCTGATTAATCACCCCATTCCGTACGACATTGTTTTGCGCTTGCAAAACGAGTGGCACGATTTTTTCCGTTCAGAGCGCAAGTGGAATTATTTACCGAGCGAAACCGAACAAGATGGTTACCGACCGCTAGAAGAAGCGGAAACCGCAGTTGGCGCCGAGGTGAAAGATATTAAGGAGTATTACCACTGGTATCCGTGGGGCCGCCAGCCAGAACATGAGTCGGCGAGTGCCGCAGCCGTTTACCAAGCTGGTTGGTCGCTTGCAGCAGAGCTGCTCAAGTGGGTCGAGGCAAACACGCCTGAGGAAATCTCGAAGAACTTTTCGATGCCGCTTTCACAAATGATTGAGGGCACACGTCGAACGCTGTTGCGAATTTTGCATTACCCACCATTGCGCGGCGATGAGCCAGCCGATGCGGTGCGTGCTGCTGCCCACGAAGACATCAACATGATCACGGTATTGCCGGCGTCAAATGAGCCTGGTCTGCAAGTGCTTGATTTGAATGGGAAGTGGCACGACGTGCCATGCGACCCGGGCAGTGTTGCAATCAATGCCGGGGACATGTTGGACTATGTAACCAATGGTTATTACCCCAGCACCACGCACAGGGTGAATAACCCTGTTGGAGAGGCGGCCAAGCGTGCGCGCATTTCAACTCCGCTGTTTTTGCACCCAGCCGATGACGTGCTGATTGCCGAAAACAAAACGGCGTTCGAGTTTTTACGTGACCGAATTAAGCAGATTTCGGGTGTTGAGTTAACGAAGTAACTGCACCGGCTTTTGCCACCTGCATGGCTACCCAAAAAAAGAGGAATTGGAATGGGAGTCGCACCCACGACACCACTTGTTCGGCAGCAGAGCGGTCACGCCAGTCCCACACCATGTAGAGGTTCGCTGGGTATACGGCGACAAACAGAACAAACGCTGCCCACCCGCCAATGCGACGATATTTCGGCATCAATACAGCAATACCAATTGCGAATTCGGCAAGCCCGCTGATGTATGTCCAGAAGCGCTCGCTTGGTGGCAACCATGGTGGAACGATGTCGTCGAAGAAGACCGGGTTCGCAAAATGGGTGATTCCAGCCAGCAACAGAAATACGCCGAGTGGAATCCAGAGCTTGCTTTGCAGTGCTGCACGTTTCATGGAGATACCTTCGCACATGAATTCACTGTGTGCGAGGTATTCCACGCTTATGCAGAAGTTTCTGTGACAATGGGTGAACGCATTGAGGAGGCACTGTGACCGACAGTATTGATGTCAAAACCAATTGGCTTGACCCGCAAACTCTGAACGATGTACGTGGCCAAGTGCCTCTTGTGTATGTCGATGCTGTGCCGGTGCGGGTCAATGACATGGGTGAGGTCACCCATGTGGGCATGTTGTTGCGTCAAGCGCCAGACGGGTCAATCAGCCGCACCGTGGTTTCTGGGCGAGTGTTGCTGGGAGAGCGTATTCGCGAAGCGATTCTGCGTCACTTGGAAAAAGACTTAGGGCCGCTGGCATTGCCGCGAGTGCCGCTTGAGCCAGCACCGTTCACCGTTGTTGAGTACTTTCCCGACCCAAGCATCAGTGGATTCCATGATCCACGTCATCACGCGGTGAGTTTGGCTTATGTTGTTCCAGTTTCGGGCGACTGTCAACCAACTCAACAAGCTTTAGACCTTGGATGGTTCACACCTACTCAGGCAACTTCAGAACAAATGGTGAAAGAAATGACCAGCGGGCACGACCGTTTGGTGCGCTTGGCTTTGGCTTCGGTCGGCCAACTGCCGTAACCGTAAAATCCTTATATTTATTGGGTTTTACGGCGTTTCTTGACGACCCTCGAGCCGCCAATTCGCTTGCTTGGTGCGGGCGAATGCACGGTGATGTGCTCGTCTAATGCAATCGTGATGCCATCGTGATCAATATCAATGGGGTCACTTGACGCTTCGATAACAACAGCTGCTTCTTGCTTTGGTTTTCGTCCAAGCAGTTTGTCGAACACCACCATTCCACCTGCCAACATCGCGCCGACAGTTCCATAGCGTTGCGCTGCTCTTCGAACGAGCGGGTCTTGCGAGTCATTTTGAG
>CANKVI010000003.1 GCA_947487095.1 Acidimicrobiaceae bacterium
GCAAGCCCCACAAGGGTTTGCGAGGGTAGCGGAGGACACATTGTTCGTAGGAGTGCACGATCGGCAGCTGGACCCAAAGGGTCGCTTGGCTTTGCCTGCATCGTTTCGCCCACGCTTAGAGCCCCGTTGCTTTCTCTCCATTGGGCGCGACAAGTGCGTGGATGTCTTAACTGCTGAAAGCTTTGAAGAGTTCGCTCGGGAATCTATGGAAAAGGTTCGTAAGGGCGAGATGTCGCTCAACCAGCAGCGTGCTCAGGCGAGCAACACTTTCGAAGTAGCCATAGATGCCCAGGGTCGAATCAACATCGAAGAAAAGTTGCGCGAATACGCCGGCCTCACACTGAATTCACGCGTGCTTGTTAGCGGTAACTACAACCGCGTTGAAATTTGGGACCCAGAGCGCCATGAGCGCGTCGTCCTTTTGGGAATCGAGCAAATCGCCGGATCAGGCGAGTAGCGGGAAAGGAGCGCATCGACCACACCACTTTTTGCGAGCGCTCCTCATATGAGCGTTTCGCTGTACTGCAGTCCTTCGGTCAGCAAGATGGACAGCCCCAACTCCGCCCGCTTCCATTTCGTCGAATCGGGGAGACATCCCGACGACAACGCCGGCCGGGGGGCTGCAGTACAGCGAGGCACTACACGAGTGAGAACACGCAAAGAAGCGTCGAAACCTTCATATGAACTCACCAGCAACTCACTCAACGTTTAATCACGAGCCAGTAATGGCCAATGAAATCACCGAACTTTTCGGTGCAGTTCCACACGGCGTAGTTGTAGATGCAACGTTGGGCGGCGCTGGCCACGCAATGCGACTGCTCTCCACGTATTCATGGATGCGCGTGTTCGGCATTGATCAAGATCCGATGGCCATTGAACATGCACGCAAGGTGTCGCCACAATTCGAAGGCCGACTGATGTTTCACCAAGGTCGCTTTGACGGCATTTCGGAATTCTTGCAGTTGCATCATGTATCAAAAATCTCTGGTGCTCTGTTTGATTTAGGAGTTTCTTCGCCACAGTTCGACGAAGCAGATCGTGGATTCTCGTATCGCAATGACGGTCCACTCGACATGCGCATGAACACCACGCAAGAGTTCAGTGCCCTTGATGTCGTGAATGGTTACGAAGTTCAGCAACTTACTGACGTATTGCGCGAACATGCAGACGAGCGATTTGCTTTCCGCATCGCAAAGGCAATTGTTGCAGCACGGCCAGTCATGACGACATCGGCACTTGCAGAGATTGTCGCTAGTGCGATACCTGCTCCTGCTCGCCGCACCGGTGGGCATCCAGCAAAGCGCACATTCCAAGCAATTCGCATTGAAGTAAATAAGGAACTCGAAATTTTGCCGAAGGCAATTTCGGATGCAATTGCCGCCACGGAAGTAGGCGGCCGAATTGCTGTGTTGTCGTATCACTCAGGCGAAGACCGCATTGTGAAGCAGGCGTTCCGTGATGCAGAAACACGCCCAGGAGCAACCACCATCGCATCTCCATTCCAACACCACTTGTCCTCGGGCAAGTTGGTGAAGAAGGTGCGTGTCGCAGAGCATGCATCGGCTGAAGAAATTGAACGCAACCCTCGCGCATCATCTGCGCGACTCAGGGTTATTGAAAAGGTCGGCTGCTGAGATGGCGTTAGCGATCAACACTGGACGGGAGCCGCAACGGCAACCACGTGGTGGACAATCGATACCCCCTGAACGCCATCTCACAGTCATCCCTGGAACGTCAAAACGAACCATTTTGTTCTTCAGCACTATGGTGCTCGGTTTGTTTGTGGTGGTGTCGTCGGTAATTGGCTTGCAGGCCTACATCGCCGGACAGCAATTGAAGTTGGATCACCTCACGAGCGAGATTTCGCTCGCACGTCAGTACCACGACGAGCTTCGCCAACAGCGCGTCACATTGTTGGCACCAGAGTACCTACGCGAGCAGGCGAAAGCCATGATGATGACGCCAGGTCTTGGTTCAAAGTTCGTGGAAGTCCCGCAAGATGTTGTGGCATCTGTTGTGATCTCGACAGGGAAAATGGACCCTGCGTTTGCGAATCCATCGAGCATCACGTCACTTAATCCACTTGCGAACTTGGGCGTTGCACAGAACGAAGGGACTCAGCCGTGAGCATTGCTGCAGGATCACGCGGGCGCCGTCACGAACCTCAGCGTGCTGGTGACATTGCACGCGCTGCGGCGCGACAAACCGTTCGCACGCTGACCGAAGACCTCAAACCAGGAAAAATCTCGCACCGATTGGCGTACGTGCGCATTGTTGTGTCGTTGCTACTGTGCGCAATGTTGTTGCGCACGGGGTACTTGCAAACATTCGGTTCTGGCCAATATCGCGATGCAAGTGTTTCGCAGCGCACTCGAGTGAACGTGGTGAAGGCAGAGCGCGGATCAATTCTCGACCGTAATGGCCTAGAACTGGCAATACCAATTCCGCTTCGTACGGTTTTCGCTGACCCACGTGAAGTGATTGATCCTGTTGGTACAGCCCGTGCAATCGCAGCGGTATTGGCAATGTCTCCTGAGGCCGAACTTGCACTTGCAGAAAGATTGCAAAACAAAACCTCGAGCTTTACGTATGTTGCTCGTCAGACAACGCAAGAGGTGGCTGACTCACTCATTGCGTTAGGTCTTCCAGGTGTGTCGTCACGTAAGGAAACGGGCCGCGAACTCACCAGTGAAGGTCTACGCGCGCTAGTTGGCCGCACCGATCCAGACGGTCTTGGAACATCTGGACTTGAGCTGCAATTCGACATGTTGCTCGCTGGTGTTAATGGCCGACAGGTTCGCGAAGTAAGCGCAAAAGGTCAGTCAATTCCGGCAACGCAGGATGAGAGCGTTGCAGCAATTCCTGGAAAAACACTGGTGACCACCATTGATCGCAATATTCAGTTCCAAGTTGATGGCATTTTGGCTCAGCAGATTGCACGACTTCAGGCACGAAGTGGAACAGCCATCGTGATGGATTCCGCGACTGGTGAGATTTATGCAATGTCAACATTGCGATTGAATGAAGACGGCACGTACTCTGCCGATTCGGGAAACATTGCAGCAGTTGAAGCTAACGAACCCGGTTCCGTAGCAAAGGTGTTCAGCATTGCTGCGGCAATTAATGAGGGTCAGGTTGACTCAAAGACCGTATTCAGCGTTCCGCCAACGTTCATTGCAAACAAAGGCACGCAGTGGGAACAGCCACTTAATGACGCATACCCACACGGGCTTGAGGATATGTCGGTGCGAAAGATTTTCGTAGATTCTTCGAACATCGGAACGCTGATGATCGGGCAAACAATTGGACCAGAAAAGCTGCATGACTATTTGAAGACCTTCGGTTTTGGTGCAAAGTCGGCAGTCGGCTTCCC
The DNA here is from genome assembly GCA_947487095.1 of Acidimicrobiaceae bacterium. Next base: position 3,374 of record CANKVI010000003.1, read on the forward strand.
AGGTGAAACCAAAGGAATTCTGCAGTCAGCGAGCAAGTGGCAGGGTGCCAAGAAATTCACTACTTCGTATGGCTACGGTTACTCCGCAACGGCTTTGCAGTTGATTGCTGGCGTGAATGTGGTGGCGAACAATGGAAATTATGTAGCCCCTCGTTTGGTGACGGCAACCGTAACTAAAGACGGGTTGAATGAATCGATTCCACCAAAAGAACAGCATTCGGTCATCACGCCAGAAACTGCCGCAGTCATGCGATCGTTGATGTCTGACGTTGTCTGTTTCGGAACAGCGACGCTTGGAAAAGTTCCAGGTATGACAGTTGCCGGAAAGACAGGAACCGCTTACAAGCGCCAGGACAACGGAACCTATGCCGCCGACGACGGATCTCGTTCGTATTTTGCGAGTTTCGTTGGATTCATTCCTGCGCAGCAACCACGGTTTACGGTGTTGGTTTCGATTGACGAACCAAATGCTGCATCATTGGATCGATTTGGTGGAACGGCTGCAGCGCCAGTGTTTGCAAACATCGCCCAGGTGCTGATCAGCGAACTTGATATTCGTCCAGATGCAGCCGATATCGGCTGTCCAAAAGAGCGTCCAGCAGAGCTCGGACCGAAGCACTAATCATGAGTGCATCGCCGGCACCGACCGGCCAGATGGCATTGCGTCATCTGGTGGAAACAGCGCAACTTGGCACACAGGGTCTACTGGTTGAAATCATTGGTGAAGACTCGGTAGTTGTCGATGTCTCACATGACTCACGTCAGGTGAGCGCTGGCGATTTGTTTTGTTGCGTAGGCGGAACACATGAAGACGGCCATAATTTCGCGCAGATGGCAGTCGACGCTGGAGCGTCAGCATTGCTAGTTAGTCGCGTATTGGATATGGATGTGCCTCAAATTGTGGTTCGAGATGTGCGCAAGTCGATGGCGTTATTGGCCGCTGCCTTGCGCGAATTCCCGAGCACGCGGATGCACGTGGTTGGCGTAACGGGGACAAACGGCAAAACGACGACAGCGCATCTGCTCGCAGAGATCTTGCGTGCCAACGGCTGGAAAACAGAAGTCATTGGAACGTTGACTGGCACAAGAACTACGCCCGAGTCAACGGATTTACAGCGAATGTTGGGCACGTGGGAGCGAGACGACGTTGAAGCGGTAGTGATGGAAGTGACCTCACACGCGTTAGAACTACACCGCGTAATGGGCACGAAGTTTGAAGCTGTCGTGTTCACGAATCTGTCGCAGGATCATTTGGACTTCCACCAGACAATGGAGAAGTACTTTTCTGCTAAAGCAAAACTATTTACAAAAGAATATTCAGCATGCGGCATCATCAATCGCGACGATGTGCATGGTCAACTTCTTCTCGACACCATAACAATTGATGCAAAGTCGTTTGGTTTGAGCGACATCGCTCATGTTCACATGGATGCACGCCACATTGAGTACGAGATTGAGGGTGTGCAGATGCGCGCACAATTGGGTGGTCAATTCAATGTGATGAATTCGCTAGCAGCTGTTTCTGCCGCACGTGCTCTTGATATTCCTCTGACAAAAATTGCGGAGGGCTTGAATCGCGCTACAGCTGTACCTGGTCGATTTGAGTCCATTGAAGCAGGGCAGGACTTTGATGTGATTGTGGATTATGCGCACACACCTGATGCTCTCGAACGTGTTCTTGACACAGCACGATCGCTCATGAGCGAAATCGGAAAACTGATTGTGGTGTTTGGTTGCGGTGGCGATCGTGATGCTGAAAAGCGTGGGCCTATGGGTGAAATTGCTGGAGCAAAGTCAGATGTGGTGATCATTACCTCGGATAATCCTCGTTCGGAGTCTGGGGCTGCGATTGCAGTGCAAATCAATGCTGGAGTTGCGGCGTCCGATTCGCATAAAGTGCTGTGCACTGAATTAGATCGCCGTGCCGCAATTGGTAGGGCGTTTTCCATTGCTCGAGGTGGAGATGTTGTTGTGATTGCGGGAAAGGGTCACGAAAACACTCAAACCATTGGAACTGAAACTTTTCCGTTTAACGATGCGCAAGTCGCTCGTGAACTTCTAGGAGCTCAATCATGATTGCCGTTTTAATTGCAGGTGCGGTTGGAATGTTGGTGTCACTTGCTGGCACTCGTGCGCTTATTTCATTCTTTCAGCGTCTCGGTAAAGGTCAGCCCATTCTTGGCGCAGAAGACCATGGTCCAGCGCATCAGATGGCAAAACAGGGAACACCGACGATGGGTGGTATCGCCATTTTGTTTGCTGGTTTCATTGGTTGGCTTGTCGCACATTTGCGAGGTGGCCTTCCGTTTTCTGATCAAGCAGCAATTATCTGGCTCACGGTATTTGTGTTGGCTGCTATTGGATTTCTTGACGACTACCTCAAAGTAAAGCGTCAGCACAATCGTGGAATTTTCTGGAAGAAAAAGGGTTGGATCACGTTTGGAATCACCGCGGTACTGATGTTCATCCTGGCGTCAACAACCGGCGTCGCTCAAACCATTTCATTTACTCGCGCTCTTAGCCCAGGTTGGGAGTTATCAGGGCCGCTATTCATTGTGTGGACAGCAGTAATGGTCTGGAGCACGACCAATGCCGTGAATGTGACGGATGGTTTGGACGGTCTTGCTGCAGGTTCAGCACTGTTCGGATTTCTGGCGTTCACCATCATTGCGTACTGGGCATTTCGTAATCCACGTATCTACGACATGGTGAACCCGCTCGACCTTGCGGTGCTCTCTGCAGCACTTGCTGGTGCGTGTGGTGGCTTCTTGTGGTGGAATGCAGCGCCTGCCCAAATCTTTATGGGTGATGTTGGCGCACTTGGATTAGGGGCAGCGCTTGGAACATTGGCAGTAACCACGAATACTCATTTGATGTTGCCAATCATTTGCGGCATCAACGTGATCGAGGCTGGTTCGGTTGCCGTGCAGATGGGCGTGTTCAAGGCATCAGGTCGTAAGAGGCGCCTATTTAAGATGTCTCCGATTCATCACCACTTTGAACTCAGTGGTTGGCCAGAGACAACAGTGATCATTCGTTTCTGGATCATCTCTGGGATTTGTGTCGCAACTGCAGTTGCAATCTTTATTGCCGACTTCACCAATCAAGTGTCCCGATGACCCAGGGCCGCGACGCAACCTTCGTATTTGGGTTGGCTGTAGCGGGTCGTGCGGTTGCTTTATCGTTGCGCAAGCGCGGCATTGATGTCGTGCTTGGTGATGACAGATTGACGGACGAGCATCGTTCATTTGCTCAGTCCATTGGTGCGCGCGTTGTAAACGTTGCCCAAGATGGGGAATTGCAACGCGTGATGAGTGCGGTGAACGTTCTTTCACCAGCACCAGGTGTACCTGGACGCCATGCGGTCATTCGTAGCGCCCATGAACACGGAGTATCGATTCAGTCAGAAATTGAGATTTCCTATCGCATGGAACAACTGCGTAGCAATGGGCCGCGCCCATTGGTTGCTGTTACGGGAACTGATGGCAAAACGACAACGACACTGTTAATGACTGCAATTCTTCGTGCAGCAGGTTTCTCTGCTGAAGCAGTTGGTAACACCGAAGTTCCGCTCATTGAGTCACTTGACACCATTGCGCAGGCATTCGCGGTTGAGTGTTCAAGTTTTCGTCTAGAACACACTGATCAGTTTCGAGCTCAGGCTTCGGCTTGGTTGAACATTGCACCAGATCATTTGGACTGGCATGGCTCCTATCAGCAGTATTTTGATGCAAAAGCAAAGATGTGGGCGAACTGCCTGCCGACTGATGTAGCGGTTGCGCCTATTGATGATGTAAATATTTTGGCAGTGGCGCGTTCGAGTGCTGCACGCATGGTCACATTTGGTGCAACAGAGGGGGACTATCGCGTAGTAGGGGACGAATTGTGTGGACCGTTTGGTTCAATCACGAGTGTTTCACGCATGAAGCGCTCATTACCGCACGACATTACCAACGCGCTTGCTGCGGCTGCAGTGTGTATTGAGAGTGGGCTTGCAAATGCAGAACATGTGGCGCAGGCTCTAGAACAGTTTGAAAATGCTCCTCACCGAATTCAGTTCGTTTCGGAGATTGATGGAGTGCGCTGGTACAACGATTCGAAAGCGACGAGCCCACATGCTGCAAGCGTGGCGTTACGCGCCTTTGACAGCATCGTATTGATCGCGGGTGGCAAGAACAAAGATCTTGACCTCTCGCAAATGGCATGCGAACCGCAGCGCATGAGAGCAGTTGTTGCCATTGGTGCCTCTGCAGAAGATATTGCACGTGCATTCAGTGGCGTTTGCACTGTTGTTACTGCAGAAAGTATGAGCGCTGCCGTTGCTCACGCGCGTGAGCTTGCGCGAGCGGGAGACGTTGTGGTTCTGTCGCCGGGATGCACCAGTTACGACTGGTACTCAAACTACGGTGAACGGGGCGACGATTTCATGAAATGCGTTCAAGAACTATCAGGAAACCATCGCTAGGAGGACACCGTGGCAACAAATGTTTCAACTTCGCTCACACCGGCTCAGCGCCGTCGTGCAGTTCTCGACAAAAAAGGTGTTGGTACGACGCGTCGGTTAACAACCGCAGCTCCAAACAAAGTGTTCTGGGGAATTCTCGCCGTTACTTCCTTGCTCACCGTGTTCGGGTTAATGATGGTGCTGTCGACAACTTCCATTGAGGCCGTGAATCGCGGTGGCTCGCCTTGGGCGATGTTCCAGAAGCAATTTATGTGGTCCGTTTTTGGTTTGTTCGCAGGAATCACTACCTATCGGATGCCGTATCACCAATGGCACGGCATTGCGAAGTACGCGCTTTGGGCGTCGTATGGTCTCATGGTTCTTCCGTTGGTTCCAGGCATTGGTTTGGAAATTAATGGCGCGCGTGCATGGGTGGCGTTGGGCCCAATTCGTTTCCAACCTTCGGAAGTTCTGAAGGTGACCATGTTGTTGTATTGCGCAAGTGTGCTGTCGCGCAGACGTGCAGAAATGGCAAATTGGGAACGGACGTTGAAGCCGGTGATGTTTGCATGGGCGATCACTGTGACACTATGCGTCGTTTTACAGAAGGACTTAGGTGCTGCGATTGTGTTCACGTGCATCGTGATGGCGACACTGTTCATTGCTGGTGCACCAATTCGGTGGATGGCAACGATGACGGGTGCATTCACTCTGGTTTCGATCGGTTTAATCGCCACAAGTTCGCGACTGCAAAATCGATTCTTCGCATTTGCTGACTTGGAAGGAAACAAAGGTCACTGGGCTTACCAAGTGTGGCAATCCGTATTGGCTATTGCCAATGGTGGAGTCACTGGTGTTGGAGTAGGTCAGGGAACAGGCAAGTGGGGGTATGTTCCACTCGCGTATAGCGATTTTGTTTTTGCGATTATTGCTGAAGAGTTTGGACTCATCGGAACTGTTGGTGTGATCGGTGGATTCATGGTGTTGCTCTCACTTGGAATGCAGGCCGCAAGAGGAGCACGCGACCACTATGGTGCACTGCTCGCTGGTGGAATCACAACATGGTTATGCGTTCAAGCACTCATCAATATTGGAGGCGTTATCGGCGCAATGCCAGTAACCGGGCTTACTTTGCCACTCTTGTCATACGGAGGATCATCTCTGTTTATGACAATGGCGGCTGTCGGTCTGTTGCTGAACGTTGCACGTAATATGAAGTAGGTCATGGTCGTACCCACTTCAACCACGTTTGCCGTTATTACCGGGGGTGGAACCAGCGGGCACGTTGTTCCTGCAATGGCGATCGCCGAACTACTTGTTGATGCCGGGCACGACATGACGACGCTGCACTATGTGGGTTCAAATCGCGGGGCAGAAGTAGCCATGATTCCGCCGCTTGGGTTGGCTCATACTTTTCTTGCTGTTGACGGTTTGCAGCGCGGAGTTTCTTTGTCAAAAGTGAAGCGCAATGTGCTGATGGTGCCCACAATGTTGCGTGCTCTCGGTCGCGCAAAAAGATTGCTTAAACGATTGAAGCCACAGGTAGTGATTTCGGTTGGGGGCTATGCGAGTATTCCCACATGTCGAGCCGCTCGAGATTTAGGCATTCCTGTCGTCACTTGTTCATACGATCGTCGGCCAGGTCTAGCCACCAAATTACAGTCGCGATATGCCGCAGTGTCTGCTGTTGCATATGCGCCAAGCAAGTTGCGAAACGCTATTGAGACTGGAGCTCCGGTGCGACGCAATCTGCGTACGACTGATGTGCAGACATTGCGAAACAGTGCGCGCGAATCGCTCGGAATTTCTGCAAGCGCTCGAGTGGTAGTGGTCATGGGCGGATCACTTGGTTCTGCTGTGCTGAACACCGCAACAGAGCACTTAGTACAAAGTCTGCGTAGCACTGAGCAGACGTGTGTTATTCATATTGCTGGTGAGCGATTCATGGACGCGGTGCAGCTGCCCGTCACGATGCATCACGGAAACGGAGCTCTTGCGTACTCTCGCATTGCGTATTCACACGACATGGTCACCTTGTATTCTGCCGCTGACGTTGTGGTGTGTAGGGCGGGGGCAAGCACCATTGCGGAGGTGTCGACGGTAGGAGTTTGCGCTGTCGTCGTGCCATGGAAAGACGCAGCCGAAAATCACCAACTAGTAAATGCGCAATGGTTAACCAATCGGGGTGGTGCTGTTCTGCTTGAAGAGAATGCCTTAACCGTGCACGAGTTTTCACAATTGGTTACGGAACTGCTTCGTGACGATGACCGCAGATCAGCGATCGCAAGCCGTGCACGCGAGTTGGGTGCAGTGCATCGCCAAAGTTCAATTGCAAGCGTCATTGAGGGTGCAGCAAAGGCGCAATTGTGAAATCAGCAAACGCGCAACTTGACTTGTCAACGAAAAAACGGATTCACGTTGTTGGTGTGGGTGGCCCTGGAATGAGCGCAATCGCGCAAGTGTTAGTCGAAATGGGTCATGTGGTTTCGGGTAGCGACATTAAGGAATCCGAGACAGTGCAACGGCTAAGAGAAATTGGTGTGGTCATCAATATCGGTCATGACGTAACGTCTGTTCACCATTGCGACGCAGTGACTGCTTCATCGGCAATTCCGAAACAAAACATCGAGTTGGTTGAAGCACTCAATACCGGAATCGCGGTACTGAGTAGAGCTCGGATTTTGGCTTTAATCTGTGGCCAAAAACTCTCAATCGGTGTTGCTGGAACTCATGGCAAGACCACCACATCATCAATGCTGATGACGGTTCTTCGAGCAGCACAGTTGCAGCCAAGCTTCATCATTGGCGGTGAGGTGAGAGGAGTGGGCAGCGGGGCGTCGTGGGATAGCGGCGACCAATTGGTGGTTGAAGCAGATGAAAGCGATGGAACTCATGAACAGCTTCCGCTAAGCGCAGTCATCGTTACCAATATTGATGTAGACCATCTTGACCATTTCTCAACATTCAAGAACCTGGTTGAAAGCTTTGAGCGATTGGTCGACGCAGTTGCTGGTCCAAAGGTGCTTTGTGTCGATGATGCGTCACTATCGGCGATTGCGCTGAAGCTAAATGCCACCACTTATGCACTTCATTCGCCAGCACAGTTCACTGCGCGCAATGTGCAGTTTCACGATGGTGGGTCGACTTTTGATGTGTTGCACCATGAAGTATCTGGTGACAACGGGCTGTTACTCGGGCGTGTTGCTTTGCGGTTGCGAGGTGAACACAACGTTGCTAATGCGTTGGGAGTGATTGCCATGTCGACGCTTCTCGGAGTCGAGTTTGGTGTGATCTCATCTGCGCTCGCTGCATTTTCTGGTGTTTCGCGTAGGTTTGACCAGCGAGGAAACGACGATGGCGTGTCTTTTGTAGATGATTACGCGCATTTGCCGACGGAAATTTCAGCAGTGCTCTCAAGTTGCAGGGACGAAACAGATTCCTGGAAACGCGTCATTGCCGTTTTTCAGCCGAATCGCTTTAATCGCATGCAGCACATGTCAGATACTTATGCAGACAGTTTCGTTGCGGCAGATCACGTGGTCATCACCGACATCTATCCCTCTGGTACAACGCCGATAGCAGGTGTAACTGGCAAACTGGTGGTCGATGCAATTGCACGCGCTCATCCCAATACGTCACTTGCGTGGAAGCCGACGCGTGCCGAATTGATTCAACATCTAGCGACCGAATTGCGGTCTGGTGATCTCTGTATTTCCATGGGCTGTGGAGATATCGAAACGTTGCCTGACGAAGTAATTACAGCGCGTCGCGCATTGCGGGGAGGTTCGTGAGTACCCCTCATCAACTTCGTCGCCCCGCGACTTCTGAGGCACTTGAGCACGCCTTTGGCATGTTCGGTTCTAGAGCAAAGCGAAATGTTGATCTGTCACAATTCACCACGTACAAAGTTGGTGGCACTGCCGCATTGCACATGATGGTTTCATCGATTGATGATTTGTACCTCGTGAGTGCTGTCCTTGCCGAAGTCGAATTGCCAATTCTGGTGATCGGGCGTGGAAGTAATTTGCTGATCTCCGATTCTGGATTCAAAGGCTTGGCCATCACCATGAGCGGACTCGCCGACTACCTTGACTTGCCGAATCGTGACGAAGACCCGGGAGTGGAACCAATCGCGTTATTCGGTGGTTCGGTTGCACTACCCGTAGCAGCACGACAAAGTGTTGCGCGTGGACTCACTGGGTTTGAATGGGGGGTTGGAGTTCCGGGCTCGGTGGGCGGAGCAGTACGAATGAATGCAGGCGGACACGGTTCCGACATGGCATCTTCGCTTACCTCTGTGCGCATCTTCCACTTACGCAAAGGTCGTGAAGCCCATGTGAATGCAGTTGATCTCGGGCTGCGATTCCGTGGTTCGGCACTCGATGATCACCATGTTGTTCTCAGTGCAACTGTTGACCTGGAATGGTCGAAGTCACCCGAAGCTTCGGAAGCAGAGTTGCAAGAAGTGGTTCGTTGGCGTCGAGAGAACCAACCAGGTGGACAAAACGCCGGTTCGGTATTTGTCAACCCCGAGCCTGGCAAAGTTTCAGCCGGCGCCGTAATAGATGAACTTGGAATGCGTGGAATGCGCGTTGGTTCTGCTCAGGTTTCGGAAAAGCATGCCAATTTCATTCAGGCTGATGTCGGCGGCAATGCGCAAGATGTTGTGGCGCTGATGGCAGAAGTGCGCCGTCGTGTGCGTGACGAACGTGGGTATGTATTGCGTAGCGAGATTCGACTTATCGGATTCGAAGACGAAACTGATCCAGTAATTGTGGATCTCATTAACAAAGACTCCGAAATTGGTGTTTCAACCATTCGGCTCGAACAAGTCTTTGACAGATCTTCGACGACCAATGAGACCACTGATGGAACCATTCCGGTTTCGGTGCTCAATGGAGAAGTGGTTCGAATTATTGATTCCGATGTGTCCGATGAAGTACTTGAAGAATTGCGAGATGCGTTCGGTCGTGATGCAACGATTGTTCCAATTACGAGTGCTACAAGTAATCAAACATCGCCAACACTTGCACCAAGTAACAAACCAGTTCAACCAGCAGAGCGAGTAGTGATTGTTGACGATGACCTAAGAATCGTGACCGACGATGATTTTCCTGCCGACACCATGTCTCAGAGTGTGCATCGTGCACCAACCTCTACTCGTGTAGCAATTTTTGATGACGAATCACTGCCAGGTAGCAGTGATGACAGTGCTGATGGTGCTGATGGTGCTGTCATTATTGATGGAACCGCGTGGACTGAACTTTCGTTTGCTCGCCGAGTAATCAACGGCACAAAGCAATTGTTCACGATGCGAGGGGTGAATCGTCGCAAGCAATTGCTGGTGGTCGGCAGTTCGCTCGTTGCATCTGTCGTTTTTGTACTGATCGTGTTGGCATCACCGTTGGTGGCAGTGCGCAATATTGATATTGAAGGCGCAAAGTATGCAAACGCAACTTTGATCGATACCGTGTCAAAGAGTTTGCGTGGCAAGTCGGTGCTCACCGTCGACACGAATGCGGCACAGAAACTTCTTGAAACAGATCCATGGATTGAGTCGGTTCGCATCAAGACCTATCTTCCAAGTCGAGCGGTGATTGAGATCAATGAACGAGTACCCGTTGCATGGTTTTTGGGTGTAGACAATCAAGGCAGAGTGATTGACCAGGACGGTCGTGTGCTTGCGGTAGTCAATGGTCGCCCTACCGAATACATGCTGATCGATGGCATTGGGCCAAATTTGATTGCTGGTGCGATGGCTTCAGAGTCCTATAAAGCCGCCGCACAATTAGCGATATCGCTGCCAGATGAGATTCGTCCAGTGGTAAAAAACATGGGCGTTAATGGTCCGAATCAGGTAACGATGACCCTGTTGACTGGGGCAGTAGTGAAGTTTGGCGAGCCCGAAGACCTGCGAAACAAGCTAGTCAATGTTGTCGTTATTCTGCGCCGCCAGGACATCAACCAGATCGCTGGTATCGATGTGTCCTCTGGAACCCCTGTGGTGTCTTCGCCGTAGTTGCAACCTTGTATGCGAGGCTTCCAATGCAGGCCTTGTTGGTCAACTAGCCTCGTGAGCAACGTCATTACAGGCGTTTCTTATATATCGAGTAATCGTTAACGGAGGCATGAACAATATGGCTGGAGCACCGCACAACTTTCTTGCATTGATCAAGGTGATTGGCGTGGGCGGCGGTGGCATTAATGCTGTGCAGCGCATGATCGACTCTGGGATGAAAGGTGTTGAGTTCATTGCCATAAACACCGATGCGCAGGCGCTGATGATGAGCGACGCAGAAGTGAAGATTGATATTGGTCGTGAGTTCACGCGTGGTCTTGGTGCAGGTAGCGATCCTGAAGTTGGACGTGAAGCAGCAGAGTCGAGTCGCGCAGAGATCGAAGAACTCGTCGCTGGTGCCGACATGGTGTTCATCACCGCAGGCGAAGGTGGCGGAACAGGAACCGGTGCAGCTCCCGTTATTGCAGAAATTTCTCGCGCAGCAGGCGCGCTCACCGTTGGGATCGTGACACGACCATTCAATTTTGAAGGTCGTCGTCGCGCGTTGCAGGCAGAAGCAGGAATTTCAAAGCTTCGCGAAAAAGTTGACACGCTGATCGTTATTCCAAACGAACGCTTGCTCGCCATTTCAAGCGACAAGACCAGCTTGTTGGCTGCGTTTGCATCAGCAGACCAAGTTCTGTTGGACGGAGTGGTAGGAATCACCGGGTTGATCATGACTCCCGGTCTTATCAACACCGACTTCGCTGATGTGAAAATGATTTTGAAGAACGCAGGAACTTCATTGATGGGAATTGGTCGAGGAACTGGAGATAATCGCGCAACAGTTGCAGCGAACGCCGCCATCAACTCACCGTTGCTCGAATCCTCGGTTGAAGGTGCCCGCGGAATTCTCTTGAACATCGCTGGTCCTTCAGACCTCGGATTGTTCGAAGTAAATACCGCATCTGAAATCATCCATGCAGTTGCACACCCTGATGCAAACATCATCTTTGGTTCGGTTATTGATGACGAGCTCGATGACGAAGTAAAGATCACTGTGATCGCTGCCGGCTTTGATCGTGTCGACAACACCAGCTCGCGCCAGCGTGAACCGCGTGCAGTTGATACCGGTCGCATTCCGGAACAGCGTGGAAGTCGTTTGAAAGAGTTGTTCGGTGCTGGCGAAGACCCACTGCGCGACGACGATGACGGTCTTGACGTTCCTTCGTTCCTGAAGTAACTCCAACGTTGGACCAACGCAGCGTTAGTGTCGCAGTCGCTTCGCTGCGCATGCGAATAGCCAACGCTGGTGGAGTGGATGTTGCACTCGTTGGAGTGTCAAAAGCATTTGGCTCTGATGCATGGCGATTTGCAAAAGTTGCCGGCTGTGATGCGATTGGCGAAAACTATGCACAAGAGGTTGTCGCGAAAGCTGCGGACGTGGCATCGGCCGACCGATTGCCGGTTCATTTCATCGGGCAACTGCAGTCAAACAAAATCAAGCAGTTGGTCGGAATTGTCAATGTCTGGCAGTCGGTAGACCGACTTTCGCTCCTCACGGAAATCGCCAAACGCTCGCCGCATTCGGCGCAGGTGTTTCTTCAAGTAAACGTGACGGGCGAAGAGGGCAAGGGCGGGTGCCTGCCAGCAGAAGTTGGGGAACTTTCCCGTGCCGCGCAAGATTTGGGAATTGACGTTTTGGGACTCATGACAGTTGGCCCAACAAATGAAGACCCCATCGTGACCCGCATCGCTTTTCGCACGCTTCGTGTGTTGGCTAATGAACACGGATTGCGACAGTGCAGCATGGGCATGACCGGCGATCTCGAAATTGCGGTAGAAGAGGGAAGCACCATGGTTCGCGTGGGTTCAGCCCTTTTCGGTAACCGTCCATCACCGCCTAGGTAACTTGTTGTAACCTTTGATTGATGTCAATGTTTAGACGAGCCATGGATTATCTGGGTTTAGGTCCAGATGACGCATACGACGACTACGACGCTTCGGTTGCAGTTGAGCGCCCTTTGCCGCGCCGCCGCCCCGAACCGCGCGGACGCATGGTTCGCCAAGAAGAAGAATACGACGACTACGAAGAATATGAAGACGACATGGTCGACCAACGTGCGCCTCGAGCACCACGTGGTGTGAATACCCGTGCTCCACAGCAGCGCGATGACTCCAGCGTGCAAGTGCGACCATCAACAAGCGGACATCGTGCACAGCCAACGGTTCGTCCGCTTTCTGCAAACTCTGCGCAACCAGTTGAAGTTCGTCCAACTCGTTACGACCAAGCAAAAGAAGTTGCAGACTTGTTTAAGAATGGCAACTCGGTGCTATTGAACATCGGTTCGGCTGATAGCGAAGTAGCGCGACGCTTGCTCGATTTCACCAGCGGTTTGATTTATGGAATGCAAGGCACCATGGAAAAGGTGTCTCCAGGCGTGTTCCTCATTAAGCCATTCGGCGCAAGTTCACCACGCGGCTAACGTGTCCATCGTCTGCGGTGCACTTGGGATTTTTATATTCATGGTGTATGCACGCGTGATTTTGTCGTGGTTTCCTGCGAACCCAAATGGCGCATTCGGGCAGATTTCGCGAATCATTGACCAAATCACCGATCCGGTGTTACTGCCGGTTCGGCGTGCACTTCCACTCGTGGGGCCGCTTGATTTGTCGCCAATCGTTGTGGTGATCGGACTTTCAATTCTGCAAAGAGTCATTTGCTGATAGCAATGAACCGAGAGTAACGAAGTCGTACACTTACGCACCGTGACGTATCCACAAGTTGATCCACAGCCGAACTTTCCGGCAATTGAAACTGAAACACTGAAGTTTTGGCAACAGGACAACACCTTTGCTGCATCGGTTGAGCAACACGCCACAACCGGCGATGCGTCTAACGAATTTGTTTTTTATGATGGGCCGCCGTTTGCAAACGGCCTTCCGCATTATGGGCACCTGCTCACTGGCTTCGTTAAAGACGCTGTGCCTCGCTATCAGACCATGCGCGGAAAACGGGTAGAGCGGCGCTTCGGATGGGACTGTCACGGTTTGCCTGCAGAAGCTGAGGCAGAGCGTCAACTTGGTATTTCAGGAACGCAAGCAATTACCGACTATGGCATCGACAAGTTCAATGAATACTGCAAGGTTTCGGTATTGCAGTACACGGCCGATTGGGAACGATACGTCACGCGTCAAGCACGTTGGGTCGACTTCGCCAACGACTACAAAACTCTCGACACTTCGTATATGGAAAGTGTCATGTGGGCGTTTAAAGCACTGTGGGACAAAGGCCTGATCTACGAAGGCTTTCGCGTGTTGCCGTATTCATGGGCGCTTGAAACACCGCTTTCCAATACCGAAACGCGCATGGACGACGCATACAAAATGGTGCAAGATCCAGCGCTCACCGTCGCCTTTGTGTTGGAGTCCGGTGACAATCTGTTGGCCTGGACGACGACACCATGGACACTTCCGAGCAACCTTGCATTGGCAGTTGCTCCAGATGTTGATTACGTGCGAGTGCGGCACAACGACAAGGTGTATGTGTTGGCTGAAGCGCGTTTGTCTGCCTATGCGAAAGAACTCGATGGGGCGGAAGTGTTGGGGACTGTTCGCGGATCCGATCTTGTTGGTCAGAGTTACACGCCGCTCTTTCCGTATTTCTCTGGGCGACCTGGTGCGTTCCGTGTGTTTGGCGGCGCATTTGTAACCACCGAAGACGGAACTGGTGTGGTGCACATGGCGCCGGGTTTTGGTGAAGACGACTATCAGGTGTGCAAAGAGAACGGTATTGAACTCGTAGTACCAGTGAATAGCCGAGGTGAATTCACGCAAGAAGTTCCCGACTATGCGGGCCTTCAGGTGTTCGAAGCCAACCCACTCATTATTCGCGCGCTCAAAGAGCGTGGAGTAGTACTGCGTCACGAAACCTACGATCACTCGTACCCGCATTGTTGGCGCACAGGTAAACCGCTCATCTACATGGCATTGAGTTCATGGTTCGTCAATGTGACTGCGGTGAAAGACCGCATGGTCGCATTAAATCAAGAAATCCGTTGGGTGCCAGAACATCTCAAAGATGGAAGCTTCGGAAAGTGGCTAGAAAACGCACGTGATTGGAACATCAGTCGTAATCGCTTCTGGGGCTCGCCAATTCCGGTGTGGCGCAGTGACAATCCAGAGTTTCCACGTGTTGATGTGTACGGAAGCGTTGCAGAACTCGAGCGCGACTTCGGAGTGAAGGTAAGCGAATTGCATCGTCCTGTAGTTGACGACTTGGTGCGACCAAACCCCGATGACCCATCGGGTAAGTCTGTGATGCGTCGCGTGCCAGAGGTGTTGGACTGCTGGTTCGAAAGCGGGTCAATGCCGTTTGCACAAGTTCATTACCCATTCGAAAATCAAGAATGGTTCGAACAGCACAATCCAGGTGATTTCATCGTCGAATACATTGGTCAAACGCGAGGCTGGTTCTACACCTTGCACGTGTTGGCTACGGCGCTATTCGATCGTCCGGCATTTTCAACATGTGTAAGTCACGGAATTGTGCTCGGAGCTGATGGTCAAAAGATGTCAAAGAGCCTTCGCAACTACCCAGACCCAATGGGTGTATTTGATAACTACGGCGCAGATGCGATGCGCTGGTATTTGCTCTCTTCATCAATTTTGCGTGGTTCCGACTTTGCAGTAACCGAAGAGGGTATTCGTGACACGGTACGACAAGTGATGTTGCCATTGTGGAACAGCTGGTATTTTTTGTCGCTGTACGCGAACGCTGAAGGTAAGTCAGGCAAGGTTGACTTCTCATCCGACAACGTGTTGGACACCTATATATTTTCGAAGCTGCACCACTTGGTGAATGACACAACGGTGAGCATGGACGCGTATGACTTGTTCAATGCGTGTCAGCAAGTTCGCACGTTCCTTGATGTACTAACAAATTGGTACATTCGCCGCAGTCGCAATCGGTTTTGGTTCGGCGATCAACAGGCGATTGACACATTGCATACCGTTCTCGATGTGCTGACGCGTGTTGCAGCACCGCTGTTGCCATTGATTACCGAACAGGTGTACATCGGGCTGACGGGTAATCGCAGTGTGCACCTCACCGAGTGGCCAGTTGCGGCAGACATTCCTGTCGACAACGAATTGGTCATTGTGATGGACCAAGTTCGCGATGTCTGTTCAACAACCTTGTCGCTTCGCAAGTCGCATTCTCGCCGCGTTCGACTTCCGCTTGCCAGCCTTACCGTTGCTTCGCCGTTGGCACTTGGGTTACAACCTTTCGTGTCGATCATCACTGAAGAGGTGAACGTGCGCGAAGTAAAACTGTCTGCAGATGTTGCTGGAGTTGCGCGACACGAATTACAGGTGGTTCCAGCGGCACTTGGGCCGCGACTTGGTAGCGAAACTCAGAAAGTGATCGTTGCTGTGAAGAAGGGCGACTGGAAACAACAAGGACAAGTAGTGGTTGCAGGCGGCTACGAGCTTCAGCCACATGAATATCAGCTCAAGTTGTTGGCTGCGGTTGGTGATGCAGAGACGACAGCAAGTTCGGCGTTGCCAGATGGCAAAGGAGTTGTGTTGCTTGACATTGCGCTCACTCCAGAACTGCTGGCAGAAGGAACTGCACGCGACATCGTGCGAATCGTGCAGCAAACACGTCGCGAGGCCGACCTTGGGGTATCGGATCGAATTCATTTGATCCTCGGCTTGCCCGAAGATGTAGCCCAGCAGGTAGCACCGTTTGCCGACTACATCTGTGCAGAAACCCTTGCGGAGCGCTTGTCCTACAATGCGGACGCGCCGCGAACCACGGACTTGGATGGGACTCCCATTTATGTTGCCGTGGAACGACTACGGTGAAGCGCCAAGTCAGGGAGGTAGTTATGCCATCAAAACCAACCAAGAAGAAGCCCGTTTCCAAGAAACCAGCGGCCAAGAAAAAGTCTGCTCCTAGAAGGCCGGTTGCAAAGAGCAAGGCTGCGGCAGTAAAGAAGAAGGCTGCGGCAGCGAGAAAAAAGGCGGAACTCGCCAAGAAGGTTGCCGCCAAGAAGAAGGTTGAACTCGCTAAGAAAGCGGCAGCGAAGAAGAAGATCGAGGCAAAGAAGGCTGCTGATCGGAAGAAGGCCGAACTAGCCAAAAAGCTGGCAGCGAAGAAGAAGATCGAGGCAAAGAAGGCTGCTGATCGGAAGAAGGCCGAACTAGCCAAAAAGGTTGCGCTGAAGAAAAAGATTGAAGCGCAAAAGAAGGCAGAAGCAAGGAAGAAAGCCGATGCGAAAAAGGCAGCTGAAGCTTTGCGCAAGAAGCAACTTCGCGAGCGCGAGATAGAAAAGAAGCGACTCGCAGCAGCAAAGAAGAAAGAACTCGCTGAAAAGGCGAAGGCGAAGGCTATTGCCGATAAAGAAAAGGCTAAAGAAAAAGCCAGGCTTGCAGCTGAAAAGCAAGCTCAGCGCGAAGCAGAAGAGAAGGAAAAGCAAGCGAAACGCGAAGCAAAAGAAGCAGCGCGTTTAGCAGCCATTGCAGAAAAGGAAGCTGCTCGTGAAGCTGCCCTGCGTGCAAAACGGAAGCCAGAGCCACCACCTCGTCCGGTCATTGTCAAGACCGAGTTCG
Organism: Acidimicrobiaceae bacterium; assembly: GCA_947487095.1. The sequence goes on from CANKVI010000003.1 coordinate 20,431, forward strand.
TGGATGGCATTCAGGCAACGAAGGAGTTCGACCTGAAGTTCCTTACTGGTCAGCGCGAAGCGTTGTTGGAAAAGCGTGCTCTGCTTACGAAACAAGCGGTGCGTTTAGAAGATGAAGCAAACGCCATGATTGAAGACGTTGAAATGGGCGATGTGCAGTTCGACGAAGAGGGCGGCGAAGGCGACACCATGGTGGTGGAGCGTGAACGAGACCTGATGTTGTCGGCACAGGCTCGCCATGAAGTGGAAGAGATCGATGCGGCGCTTGCTCGTATCGGTAGTGGTGAATATGGATACTCCGTGCATAGCGGATTGCCAATTCCGCGTGAGCGCTTGAAGGCCATTCCATGGACGACTGAATCGGTGTTGGAGCGGGTTGGCGGCATCGGTCGTCGATGACCACAGCAATTGCGCGAGTGCGCACGAGTTGGATTGGAGCAGGTGCCGCTTTAGCGGTTCTCGTTCTTGACATACTCACCAAGGGTTGGGCAGTGTCTGCATTGTCTGACGGGCGTGACATTCACATTGTCTGGACGCTGCACTTTGCGTTGATTCATAACGAAGGCATGGCATTTTCTACGGGCACAGACGTTGGTCCCTTTATTGGCATGCTTGCAATCGTGGTTATTGGCGTTTTGTTGCTCACGATGCGTAAACAGAACAATCTTTTTTCACTCGTTGCGACAGGCTGCATTGTCGGAGGAGCAACAGGGAACGTTCTTGACCGTGTGTTTAGGGGCGACGGATTCATGAGCGGCGCTGTCGTCGATTTCATTGATCTTCGATGGTGGCCAGTATTCAATGTGGCAGATATTGGAATTGTGTGTGGCGCAATCGCTTTGGCCTACAACATGATCACTACTAAGCCCGAAACTTTAGAAGGATCCGAATAGTGCTTATTGAAACCATCCCTGCGGCACTTCACGAACAGCGACTTGATCGCGTTGTCGCGCTCATTGCAGACATCAGTCGTGCCAGCACTGCAACGCTCATTGAGTTGGGCGGAGTCACGCTTGATGGTGTCGCTGGAGTTGCCGGCAAAGTGAAAGTGAAGGAGGGTCAAGAGGTAACTATCAATACCTCAATGATTCCCGAAAAAGAGTTGCCTCAAGGCGATGCATCAGTGGTGTTGGATATTGTCCATGCCGATGACGATGTGATCGTGGTGAACAAAGCACCTGGAATTGTTGTTCACCCAGGTGCTGGTAATCCGAATGGGACTTTGGTGAATGGAATTTTGGCGCTGTATCCAGAAGTTGCCTCGGTAGGAGATCAACTACGCCCTGGAGTGGTGCATCGACTTGATGCCGGGACGAGTGGATTGATGGTGGTAGCTCGATCACAAGTTGCTTACGATTCGCTGGTTGATGCTCTTACCCGTCGTGATGTAACTCGAGTGTACGTAGCGCTGGTGTGGGGACATCCTGAAGTTGCAACAGGACTCATTGACGCACCGATCGGTCGAGATCAAAGGGACCCTACGAAAATGGCAGTAGTGATTGACGGGAAGTTCGCGCGCACTCATTACGACGTACTGAAAAAGTTTGAACAACCTCAACCTTGCTCGCTCGTCGAATGTCAATTGGAAACCGGACGCACTCATCAAATTCGCGTGCACCTCGACTCAATCGGGCATCCAGTTGTCGGCGACTCAACATACGGTGGCGCAAGAAGTTCATTGTCTTCGCCTCGCCCAATGTTGCATGCCGCAAAACTCAGCTTTGCTCATCCAACCACAGGGGAAGTGATGACCTTTGAGGCTCCTGTTCCAGAGGATATGCAAGCGGTAGTAAACCGCTGCGAATAAGCCTTAGTGATGTAGTTCAGGCCACTGTGCAGTGCCGCGAGCGGCCTGTGCAATTTTTGCCAACGTGTAATCAGCCAGGTGATGGCGCATGTGTTCGCCTGCAACGTTCCAAATCGCGAGCAACACACAATGGCCTTCATGATCGCAAGCACCATCTTGGTGTGGTTGACCAAAATCGCCAAGCGTGATCGGGCCATCGGCGGCAGCAATGATTTCAGAAAGCAGAATCTCTTCAGCGGGACGAGCCAAAACATACCCGCCACCAACGCCACGTTTTGATTTCACCAGCCCAGCACCTTTGAGAACAAGCAAGATTTGCTCAAGGTAAGGCTGGGGAAGTGCGGTACGCGTTGCGATATCGCGCACTGACGTCGGTCCTTGATCTTCGGCGTGCAGGGCTAGCGACAACAGCGCTCGACACGCATAGTCACCCCGAGTAGATACACGCACTCTTGTAGTGTAGATCGGGTGCCTACGCCCCGAGTCCCCGACTACCAAGGTGGCTCAATCGCGGGGCTGATTCCCGCCCTGCTCGGACCCCGAGAAACTCAGGACATTCCTCAGTGGATGCCTGCATGTGTGCAGGGTGCAACCCAAGTGGTGCTGTTGGTGCTTGATGGTCTCGGCTGGCATCAGCTGCGTGAGCATCAGCAACATGCACCGATGCTTGCAAGCATGCAAGGTAAATCCATCACCAGCGTTGCACCAACAACGACTGTCACCGCGTTGACTTCGATTGCAACTGGGTTGACACCTGGTGAGCACGGAATGATGGGCTATCGCATTGACCTTGGTGGTCACGTTGTGCAAATGCTGAGATGGGGCGACGACAAAGGCGACTTACGCGCCACCTACCCGCCTGACTTGGTGCAACCATGTCCGCCGTTTATGGGTGCTGCGGTACCGGTGTTGAGTAAGGCAGAACTTGAAGGATCGGCATTCACTGAAGCGCATTTGCGTGGTTCACGACCAATGGGTTGGCGCGCGGCTTCGAGCATCGCTGTGCAAGTAGGTCAGTTGCTGCGTAGCGGTCAAAAATTTGTCTACGCGTATTACGACGGTGTTGACAAGATTGCTCACGAGCGAGGATTTGGCGAGTACTACAACGCCGAGTTGCGAAATGCTGATCGTTTAGTTGCAGATGTTGCCGAAGCGTTGGTTCCAGGTTCGGTGTTATTGGTTACTGCAGACCACGGACAGGTACATGTGGGGCAGAACACGCAGACTCCACATGCCGATGTGTTGTCGCGCATTACGCATCAGTCCGGAGAAGGACGTTTCCGCTGGTTGCATGCAAAGTCCGGCGCCGAGCAGGACTTGCTGGAAGCCGCAAAGCAGCATCATGGAAAAGATGCGTGGGTGGTGTCGCGAGACGAAGCCTGCGAACAACAGTGGTTTGGCAAGCGCGTTACTGACGTGGCGCGGAAACGTTTGGGAGACGTTGCTCTGGTGCCATTTACCGCTACCAGCTTTGACGAACCACTCGATTCTGGCTCGTATTCATTGGTCTGTCGTCATGGGTCGCTCACCGATGCGGAAATTGATGTTCCCTTACTGGCAATTGCACGCTGAGAAAGCCATACTTGCCTGACATGTCTACGAACGAAACGCCAAAAATACAAACGAATGGCAGCCCCGAAGTGGTGGGACTTGATGTTCCGTTGCCACCGGTAGATGAATCAGTTGGCGTCACTGCTCCAGCCAAGGTCATGCGGATTGGTTCCATGATCAAGCAGTTGCTTGACGAGGTGCATTCAATGAACCTTGATGCGCCAAGTCGTGAACGTCTTGCAGAAATTTATGAGCGCTCAATCGTTGAACTCACGGAAGCGTTGTCGCCAGACCTCGCAGATGAACTGCGCACACTTGCCTTGCCGTTTCGCGATGGAGTAGTTCCGTCGGAAGGCGAACTCCGCGTTGCTAAGGCCCAACTTGTTGGGTGGCTTGAAGGATTGTTTCATGGCATTCAAGCGACACTCTTTGCGCAGCAAATTGCAGCGCGTCAGCAACTTGAGCAGATGCGACAACTTCCAGGGTCTGCCGAACCAGGAATGGGTAACGATCGTCCTGGTACGTATCTGTAATGGCAGATTCGTTTACCCACTTACATGTCCACACCGAATACTCGATGCTGGATGGAGCGTCGCGGCTTGATGAATTAGTTGGCAAAGCCGCTGCCGAAGGCATGCCTGCGCTTGGCATGACCGATCACGGCAATATGTATGGCGTCGTCGATTTCTATAAACAGTGCAAAGAAAAGGGTATTAAGCCAATCATCGGCACCGAGGCGTACATGGCTCACGAGCATCGCTCTGAGCGACCATCTCGACGAGGACGCATTGACGACTCCGGCGGTGAAACCGAAAGTGGGGGAAAGGTGTACTACCACCTCACCTTGCTTGCCGAAAACAACATCGGTTACAAGAACCTGATCAAGTTGTCGAGCCTTGCGTTTTTAGAGGGCTACTACTACCAACCACGAATGGACTGGGAGTTGTTGCAACGGCACAGTAAAGGCATCATCGCAACAAGTGGATGTCTTGGTGGTCACGTGCTGCAGAAAATGCTGAAAGGCGATATCTCGGGTGCTGAGACTGATGCTGGTCGACTTCAGGATATTTTTGGGAAAGATAACTTCTTCATTGAAATTCAAGATCACGGAATTGCCGAGCAGCACCAAACCAACCCACTTCTGATTGAGTTGGCAAAGAAAATTGGTGCGCCACTTGTTGCAACTAACGACACGCACTACACGCATCGTGAGGATCACGAGGCGCACGATGCTTTGCTGTGCGTGCAAACTGGCTGCACGATTGCAGATCCAAACCGCTTCAAGTTTGAAGGCACCGAGCACTACTTGAAGTCTGCACAGGAAATGCGCTATCTGTTTCGTGAAGTTCCTGCCGCTTGTGACAACACGCTGTGGATTGCAGAGCGCGCGGAAATTGATATTCCATTTGGTAATTCGGTATTGCCGCACTTTCCAATTCCTGAGGGCTTCTCGGGCGACGGTGATTATCTGCGCGACTTGGCATATAAGGGTGCGCACGAGCGTTGGGGTGAGAATCTTCCGGACTCGGTAACGCAGCGCCTTGACTATGAACTCGAAGTCATCGGGGGAATGGGATTTAGCTCGTACTTCTTAATTGTGTGGGATCTCATTCGCTATGCGCACGAACAAGATATTCGGGTTGGCCCTGGACGTGGTTCTGCTGCAGGTTGTGCCATTGCATATTGCTTGCGCATCACTGACCTTGACCCAATTAAGTACGACCTCATATTTGAGCGATTCCTGAACCCAAGTCGAATTTCGATGCCCGATATTGATATGGACTTCGACTCGCGCTACCGCGATCAAATGATTCGTTATGCAGCCGACAAGTACGGCCGCGATCACGTTGCGCAAATCATTACGTTCGGAACGATTAAAGCGCGCAACGCTGTTCGCGACGCTGCTCGTGTGCTTGGGTATCCGTACCCACTTGGCGACAAAATTGCCAAACTCA
>CANKVI010000004.1 GCA_947487095.1 Acidimicrobiaceae bacterium
CACAAGCTTTCGGCTTGATCGGCCGGATACGCCAACGGGAGGTTTTCTCCCGACTGTCCAAAGAGGGAACATATGTTCGCTCCAATGGACTGTGGTGTCTGATGTTGACGGACTCTTCCCTGCAGAATGCCCATGTGGGCTACGCCATTGGTCGAAACGTGGGTGGCGCCGTGCTGCGCAACCGAATTCGTCGTCAATTGCGCTCGCTCCTTGAAGCCAAGTCCGACCAATTGCCAGCAGGTTGGTATTTAGTCGGCGTACAACCTCGGGTTAGCGCCATGTCCTGGACGGATCTTGGGGCCACCGTGGACCAACTCGTTGCAAAGGTGGCGGTTTCATGACATTGACCACCCCACAAGCAACCACCACCTTAAGAGATCTATCCACCACAAAAACACAGCAGGCCATGTTGCGCGCCATTCGCTGGTACCAGTCGCTTCGCCCCGGCCAACCATCAAAATGCCGATTTTTTCCGTCTTGCTCAGAGTACGGCCATGAAGCCATTGAAGTATTTGGGGCCAGGCGAGGAGGGTTGTTGACCGCTCGCCGACTGCTTCGTTGTCGCCCGTTTGGCCCGTCTGGCTTCGACCCCGTCCCACTCCCCGATGAATCAACTTCGGTATCGCCTACCGTCTGTTGCACCGATAACACGAAAGATTGCTAACCCATCATGTTTGAACTTGCCGCCCGCCTCATTGCCACGTTTTACGCCTGGACCCACAACTATGCACTCGCCATTGGTTTGGTGGCTGTTGTGGTGATGATGCTGATTACACCGCTCACACTGAAGAGCACCAAAGGCATGTTGGAAATGCAGCGGTTGCAACCAGAGATGCGTCGTTTGCAAGCAGAGTTCAAAGGCGATCGCCAAAAACTAAACGAAGCAATGATGAAGTTGTATCAGGAAAACAAAGTCAACCCAATGGCTTCGTGTTTGCCAATTGCGGCTCAAATGCCGGTGTTCATCATCATGTTCCAAGCGTTAAATGGTTTGATTAAGAAAGCAGCAGACGGCGTGACGTTTGCACCGAAGTATTTGAACGAAGCCTCCGAGTTGTACAAGTCACTAGTTGGTAAAACCGAGATGGTGTCATTCGGCATCGACTTGGCGTTGAAACCAGTTGACGCAGTGCGAGATAACTTTGCAACTGGCTTGATTTACGTGTTCCTCGTTGCTGCACTTGCAGTTTTGTATTTTGCTCAACAAAAAATGGTGGCATCGCGCACAGTTAGCCCAACGATGTCGGCAACACAAGCAAAGATTATGCAGTATTTGCCAGTGTTTTTTGCAGTTTTTCAGTTGTTCCTACCAACCGGTTTGATTGTGTACTACATGGTGCAGGCAATCATTCGTATTGGCCAACAGCAGTACATCACGAAACGTTTTTATGGAAACGATTCGTCACTTGGTCGACAAGCGCAAGCAGCAGGTGAACGCGCACGTGAAATGTCGAAGAACGACAAAGAGTTAAAGAAGTCAAAGAAAGAAGCAACAGACCCAAGTGCTCCATTTGTGAGCAAGCGAGTAACTCCACCCAAAGGCGGCGCTTCTTCGGCGAAGCAATCATCTTCTCCAGGCAAAAATCGAAGCAGCGCGATTCCGCGCAAGCCAAAAAAATCGTAAGTCATCACACGTAAGGACATTGTTATGGAATGGGTAGAAACCACAGCAGAAACCATTGAGTTGGCAAAGAACTTGGCACTCGATCAGTTGGGTGTTGCAGAAGACGACGCTGAATTCGAAGTTGTTGAAGAGCCGAAACAAGGTCTCTTCGGTCGCACTCGTGGAGAAGCACGTGTGCGTGCACGTGTGCGCCCAAACAGTGTGCGCAACAAGAACGACCGTCGTGACAAGTCGGCAAAACGCGGACCTCGTAAAGATGGAGAAGCCAAGGGTCCACGCCGCGAGAAGTCATCGACTCCTCGTCCAAAGCGCGAAGCCGCCCCGCGGACTCCACGCCCAGACATGCCACCAGTAGATCCAGCCACTGTGAGTGCTGCAGCAACCACATTTCTTGAAGGAATGCTCACTGCTGCCGGCTTAACCGGCTCGGTTTCGGTGCAACAGTCGGGCGAAGACATCGACATCAACGTGAGTGGCACGGATGTTTCGGTATTCGTGGGCACAAAGGGCGCCACACTGATGGCCGTTCAGGACTTGACCCGCGTGGTAAGCCAGCGCCGCCTCGGTGACCATGACACACACCTCCGTGTAGACATTGCCAGCTACCGCGAGAAGCGTCGCGAAGCCCTCAGCCGCTTTGCCCTCAAGGTGGCAAACGATGTGCTCGCAAGTGGACAACCACGAGTTCTTGAGCCAATGAACTCCGCAGACCGCAAGATTGTTCACGACACGCTTGTGGAGTTTGCAGGCATTGCCACCCGTTCGCAAGGACAAGACCCGCACCGCCGTGTTGTGGTTGCCCTTGCAGACGACCAGCCAGAAGAGGCCTAACTAGACTGCCCTTGTGGCAGTTCCCCATCCAGCCGAACACGAGGGGTTGATCCGCATCTTTAGTGCGGCTCAACGCATTGGCGCTCTTGGCACACAGCCCGTGAAAGATATGATTTCTCACGCATGTGCTTTTGCTGATGCTCTCCCGCTCTCGGTTCGAACCTGTGTAGACCTGGGAAGTGGAGCCGGTGTCCCAGGGTTGGTCATTGCCATAGCTCGCCCAGAAATTCGACTTACGTTGGTGGACCGACGCTCGAAGCGGACTGACGCCTTGCAACGAGCCGTCAAGGCTCTGGGTATCGAGGATCGGATTTCGGTAGTGTGTGCCGATGTAGAGAGTTTTGCGCGGACCGCCAACACCAAGCACTCGTTTGATGCGGCTTGCGCACGAGGGTTCGGTCCACCCGAGTTCACTTTGCAATGGTCGGCTGAACTGGTGAAGTCAGGGGGAGTCATTGTGGTCTCTGAACCACCGCCCGGCTCCCCTGACCGTTGGCAAGGAATGGACCTTTCCGCTGCAGGCGTTTCTGAACCAGTTCGCGTAGGTCCAGTGGCAATGTTCCACGTGGAACATTAACGACCGACCCGCCAACCCAAGTCAAAAATGTTCCACGTGGAACATTCTGAAATGCCATCCCCCTAAAGACTTCGCATCGGCGATATTCTTGGCGCATCATGAACACGCCAGGTACCACCCCAACTGGTCCATATCCAACACCTCGGATTATCGCTATGGCGAACCAAAAAGGTGGCGTTGGGAAGACCACGACCACCATCAACCTTGGAGCATGCCTCGCAGAACAGGGATATCGGGTCCTCCTGATTGACCTGGACCCACAAGGAAACGCTTCAACCGGGCTGGGCCTCAACACCCGGGATATGGAAACCAGCATCTATGACGTGTTGCTTCACGAAACACCGATTGAGGACTGCTTGGCACCAACCGCGGTAAAGAATCTGTTTGTTGCGCCGTCAAACTTGGATCTGGCGGGTGCCGAGATTGAACTCGTTCCGGCAATGGGTCGGGAAACCCGCCTCAAAAAGGCCATCGAAGCCATTATCGACCAGTTTGATTACGTACTCATTGACTGCCCACCATCCCTTGGATTACTTACGGTCAACGGGCTAACGGCTGCCAAAGAAGTTATTGTTCCAATTCAATGCCAGTACTACGCGTTGGAAGGACTTGGCCAATTGCTTCGCAACGTTGACTTGGTGAGTAAAAACTTGAATCCAGGCTTGGGCGTCAGCCGAATTATCTGCACCATGTTTGACACTCGAACGAAACTTTCAGGCGATGTGGTGAGTGAAGTGCGCGAGCACTTTGGCGACAAAGTGTGCCAAGCGGTTATTCCGCACAACGTTCGTCTTGCAGAGGCTCCGTCGCACGGCAAACCGATCACCACGTTTGACCCAAATTCGGCAGGCGCAAAGGCGTACCGGGCAGTGGCATTGGAGGTGAGTGGTGGCGCGCAAATCGGGACTCGGTAGAGGATTAGATGCCTTGATCCCAACGGGATCAACGGTGATGTCAACACGTGATGGTGGTGGAACGGGTACAGGGCTGCAGGAAATCTCGGTTTCCTCTATTGATCCAAACCCAAACCAACCTCGAAACCATTTCGATGAAGACTCACTTGCAGAACTCTCCGCGTCCATCAAGGCAATTGGGTTATTGCAGCCAGTATTGGTTCGTCCGTCTTCTACACCAGACCGATTCGAGCTCATTGCTGGAGAACGCCGCTGGCGAGCCTCAAAACGCGCAGGTCTTTCGACTATTCCAGCCATAGTGCGCGTGACCGATGATGTTTCATCGGTCGAGCAAGCCCTTGTTGAAAACCTCCATCGCCAAGACCTCACACCACTAGAAGAAGCGGCTGCATATCAGCAACTTCTTGAAGATTTCTCGATGACACACGAGCAAGTGGCTTCTAAAGTTGGCAAGAGCCGTTCGGCCATCACCAACTCACTCCGCTTGTTGACGTTGCCACCAACGATTCAGCAGTACATTGCTGAAGGCCGACTGTCCGCCGGGCACGCCAAAGCTTTGCTCAGCACGCCAGATCGTGCACTGCAGGAATCACTTGCTCGCGCAGCCGTGGAGCAAGGTCTGACAGTTCGCGGTCTTGAAGAGGCAGTGCGCAATGCAGTGAACCCAGGTGCAAACTCAACCTCAGTTGCTCCAAAGCCTGGCGTAACGGGAACAAAACCTAAGCCGGGAACCCCAGGAAAAACCACCGTTGTTAAAGAACCTGGTTTACATGAACTTGAAGACTTGTTGTCTGAACACCTCGCCACTCCGGTCACGGTGACGTTGTCGGGCAAGCATGGAAAAATGGTGGTGGAGTTTGCTGACCTCGAGGACCTCGAGCGAATTTACCGATTGATGACTGAAGGTCCTGACCTCGACGAGTAAACCCATATGAGTCTTGGGTACAGGTTTACCGTGAAGACGAACTTGAGGTTGTGCACAGAGTGTGTATAAACCTGTGGATAACTTTTATAACGGTTGATTGCCCCATTGCGTAATGGCCTGAGCCAAAGCAGGAACCACAACAAGGGCACGGTCACCCTCATCGCCAATCGTGCACATCACCGCCGGCATCCGTGTTTCACGGAGAACCGGAAGTTGCATGCCACCTACCGCAATTGGCAGAGCATCGTCTGCCAACCGGACGTTCTCAGCACACAGCTCTGCCGCGACTTTGCCACCTGCTGAAACAAATGAGTCGGTTTCGTAAAAGGCAAAGTGCACCCCCTGCGTTGAAGCACTCGACACACCGAGGTACAAATCTGCACCGAACGAGTTTGCAGTTTGCGCATGCGCGTGAGGATCAGCGTTTTCAATAATCATGACATCATCACCGCGGTTGCGTAACTCACGCACCAATAGGCGAGTGAGACGTGTGTTGTTATCAAAGCAACCAATCACAATGCGCGGGCGTTCAGTGTTGTGTTGGGCAGTGAGCAAAGTTTCGTATTCGCGCACCGTCACAATGCCAGGACCTTCACCGCTTTGACTACTGGTTCGTTCTAGTGCGCGAATTGAATTCACTCCACATATTCCGTCAGCAGTGATTCCATAGTTTTGTTGAAACTCGGTAAGTGCACGCAGAGTGTTTGGCCCAAAAATTCCATCTGCGCGACCGCAATCAAAACCTAATTTGGCAAGCACGGATTGCATGGCTTGAACATCATCGCCACGCATATGCGGGGAAGTTAAATACAACAGTCGTGTACCCAACACCCAAGACGATTCGACAAGTGTTGTCCATGTGAGATGATCGCACGTTCCGGTTACAGGTAAGCCACGAAGTTGTTGAAACTCTGCAACTACCTGTTCGGTACGAACGCAATACACGCCTGGCTCAAACGTGTCATGTGCAAGCACGTTTGCAGCAACGAGGCGACGCTGAAGATCGTGTACGGCGGTGCCGTGACTACCGTGCGTTAGCGGGATTTCGGAAGAAATTCTGCGAGCTCCTGTAGCAACTTGCCTTTACCAACAGCTCCAACCAAACGCTTTGCGGCTTCACCTTTGTTAAACACAATGAGTGTTGGAATGCTCATGACGTTGAAGCGCATCGCGATGTCGCCATAGTCATCAACATTGAGTTTTGCAATGGTGATGTTTCCTGCTTGTTCGGTTGCAATTTCTGCAAGCACAGGAGCAATGGCCTTGCATGGTCCGCACCATTCGGCCCAAAAGTCAACCAAAATAGGCGTGTCTGAGCCGCCAATTGTTTCGTCAAAATTTGCAGATGTAAGCGTGGTAATTGATTGAGCCATAACGAGTCCTTCGAAGTTGTGTACTGAAATAGTACCGAGCGTGACACGTGAACGCGTGAAATTGCCTCAGGTGTGACCGATTAGTGCTGGTGCTCTAACCAGCGCTCACTATCAAGTGCAGCCATGCACCCTGAACCTGCAGCGGTAATTGCTTGTCGGTAGGTGTGGTCTTGCACGTCTCCGCAGGCGAAGACGCCCTCAATGTTGGTGTAGGTCGAACCCGGTTTTGTAATCAGGTAACCCGAGTCCTCCATGTCAAGCACACCCTTAAACAGGTCGGTGTTTGGTCGGTGTCCGATTGCGATGAAAATTCCGGTGACACCCAGTTCACTCGTTGCACCAGTTTGAGTGTTGGTGAGTTCTATTCCAGTCACTTTGTCGTCGCCGTGAATTTTTGACACGGTTGAATTCCAGATAATCGAAATCTTTTCGTTCGCAAGTGCACGGTCCTGCATAATTTTTGACGCACGCAAAGCGTCGCGACGAACAATCAAGTGCACCTTTGATGCGAACCTGGTAAGAAACTGAGCTTCTTCAAGTGCGGAGTCTCCACCACCAACAACAGCAATTTCTTGACCACGGAAGAAAAATCCGTCGCAGGTTGCACATGTGGACAGACCATGACCAATCAAACGCGGTTCTTCAGGAAGACCCAACATCAGCGACTGTGCACCGGTGCTCACAATGACACTGTCGGCGCTGTATTCCGTGTCGCGAACCCATGCGCGAAATGGTCGGCTTGAGAAGTCCACTCGGGTTACTTTTTCGGTAATGAATTCGGCACCAAATCGAGCTGCTTGCTCGCGGCAACGAGTCATGAGTTCTGGACCCATAATGCCCTCAGGAAAACCCGGAAAGTTTTCTACTTCGGTGGTGAGCATGAGTTGGCCGCCAGGTTGATCTGAAGTTGAGCTTGGCTCACCCTCGATCACCAAAGGAAGCAATCCGGCCCGTGCTGTATAGATGGCAGCGGTAAGACCGGCTGGGCCCGAACCAATAATTAAAACCTTGTGATGAATTGCCATAAGAAAAACAGCGCCTTTGTCGTGAGAGGTGACAAAAACTTAGTCGCGCGGGCGACGTTTGCGCATGCCCAATGCACCAAGGCCTAAGAAAATTGCGCCAAGCACGAAATAGGCGACCCACACCGCGGTGTCGTGGCTGAGCCACACATCACCAAGTGAAATAAGGGCACGCATGATTCCAATGAGCAAGAGCACAACGCAGAACATGACCCCAACAAGAGCCATCGTTCCAAAAACCAGTCCGCGGATAATGGCAATCAATGGTCGCGTGGTGTGATCACGCACGAAACCAAGCCACCGGTCGATGAAATCAACAACGGCAGTGGACCAGTTTGGGTCGGAGAATGGATTGGAAACCATTGAGTTCAGGCTAACCCTCGGTGAAGGCCACACCTGCGAGGACAGCTTGATATGGGTTTGATGCACTGCAGTTAGCGCTCTTTCCCGCTTCGCGAATTTTTATCAGGATGAATTGAGCAGGTGTAGAGACAACAAAGCTTGCTCGTTCGCGTTTGGTGTTGTATCCGCCATCAATCCTGTCGCCCCATTGATTGATGTCGGTCGGCGCTGTTTCGGCAGATGCAAAAACATCAATAGCCCACGGGGCATTTTGCATTCCCACTCGCAGGGTGCCGGTAGATGCTCGGTTGAGCTGCACCACTAAACCAACAAATTCTTTACTACCGAAGTATTGATTGTCGTAACACGATGTGGACCACATAGTTGTCGCATTCCCATCGAGCAAGTTCGGGAGCAATTCATCGTTTTCCACGCCATCGTCACCCAGTGGATCAAATGTAGAAATAGAAGCAATGGCAACCGGTCCAACAGCTGCTGCCGGTTCGGGAACTGGAGCAAGTTCTGTTGTGTTGTTTCCAGATACTCGCCACAATGCCACGCCAGCAATCAAACTGAGTGCAAGAAGGCCGACAAACATTCTGCGAAGCGCAAACGGCGGCGCAGACTGCGGTTGTCGTTGCTCGCCACGCGGTGGTGTCACAGGGCGAATTGGTTCGCGAGGAGTGAACACTTCCTCTTCTTCAAGAGTTATTCCCGTAGGAGGTGTGAGTTCAGTGGTCTTATCGTGCGCACCAGTGAGAGCAGAGTGCAATGCAACTTTTGTTTCATACCCAGTTGCGAAACGATGCTCAGGATTTCGTGACAACAGTTTGTGAATGATTTTGACAAGCTGTGGTGACAGCGAAGGTCGAAGTCGAGCAAGATCTGTCGGTTCGCGCTGTAGTCGAGCAAGAGCGGTATCGGCGTCTGACTCACCCAAAAATGGAACCTTGCCGGCCAAGCACTCATAGAGCACAAGACCCAATGAATATAGGTCGGATCGACCATCCAAAGGTTTTCCACGAACCTGTTCAGGGGCTAAGTATTTTGCCGTTCCCATCATGATGTTGTCATGAGTGAGATCATCTTCAGTCGACGTCATTGCTTTTGCAATTCCAAAGTCGGTGAGCAACACTCGGCCCTCTGGAGTAAGCAAAATGTTTCCTGGCTTCACATCGCGATGAATGAAGTTTTTGTTATGTGCTTCATCCAATGCCGCTGCAATTGACATGCCAATGTGGATCGTGAGTTTGGGTCCTAATCGTTGTTGTTTGTCAAGCAATTCACGCAAACTCTTTCCCTTGACATATTGCATGATGACTGCTTGCTGACCGTTGTGTTCTATGCAGTCATACACCGCAACAATGTTTTGATGTGTAATTCCCGCGCAGGCAATTGCTTCACGTCTAAAACGTTCTGCCAACGTTGCATCATTAACCAGATGCGGACGCAAGAGTTTCACGGCAACTTTGCGATCAAGGAATGTGTCCTTAGCAAGCCACACCACTGCCATCCCACCGTGAGCAATTTTGCTCTGTAAGAGATAGCGGCCTCCAATGAGACCAGGGAGCACACCTTTTTCATTCATCGCTGTGAAGCGACGCTAGTGCTGTAACCCCTTATGAATCGGGGATATCTCCGCAGATAGCCAACGTATCGTCGTTATGGTTTGGTGTGAAACGCAACACCGATAGTTCCGGCACCAGTGTGTGTGCCAATAATTGGTCCAATATCGCCGACAATGATTTCGCCTGAGTAAATCCCACGAAGGCTCTCAACAAACGCCTCAAAATCACTGCAGTTTGCTTGCAAAACTGCAAGGTTTTCGATTGGGCCTGCATCTCGTACTTTTTCAAGCAAAAACGCAAGAGCCTTGCTGCGAGTGCGCTGTTTGCCACCCTCTTCAACCTTGCCATCAATGATTTCAATAATCGGCTTAATTGAGAGTGCAGAGGCGAGCATCGCTTTCGCTCCACCAATTCGGCCACCCTTTTTCAGATTTTCCAGAGTGTCAAGGGCACCCCACACCTTGGAGCGTTGGGCGAGGCTTTCGCCCAGAGCCACAACTTCATCCAAAGACGCACCTGTTGCCGCAATCTTTGCGCATGCAATGACCGTGATTCCTTGGCCCATGCTTCCTGAGCGGCTATCGACGACACGAACTGAAATATGTCCAGCAACTGCTTTGGCAGCGAGCTCGGCACTTTGCATGGTGGCGGAAAGAACACCAGACAACGCAACCATCACAATGCCAGTTGCGCCTTCGGCAGCAAGTTTTCGAAACTCTGCTTCAAATTGGCCAGGTGATGGCGCCGCAGTTTCAGGCAGTACTGGAGACGAATCGCACCGTGTCCAAAATTGCTCGGTGGTTAAATCTTGTCGGTCAATGAATTCATGTTCACCGAAACGTACAGAAAGCGGAACGATAGAAATCTTGTGTTGATCAATGAGGTACTGAGGTAGGTCGCAAGCACTGTCGGTGACAATTCGAATGGTCATGTAATTAGCGTACTGCAGGATGGTTTTCGACTGCTTTCACGCGGTGCTGCTTGCGCCAATGCGCAACCCACCAGGATGCGAGCAGTAACAGCGCAACTCCAGTGGCCAATTGCCCTAAACCAGCAAGTGCACTCACTCGCGCAGACAGCCGAATTCGTTTTCCTACTTGTGCCGTCCCGTCTGGCGTGTACAGCACCACTTCAAGAGGAAAGGTTCCGTTTGCACGAGCGATTACTGGAACGATCAGGTCAACAGCAGAGTTTGCATCAACCGTGACCACTTGGGGTTTTTCGGGGAAGGTGAGCTTCGCGCTCGACAACGTGACGAGTACCGACAACGGCATGTTGGCGCTATTGCGTAGCTGCAATCGAAGCTCACTGGTTTTTCCGCTCAACGTAAAGGTCAGCGATTCGGGCACACTCACCGACGCACGGAAAGTTCGAAGTTGCGCCCTGAATCCTTTGAGGTACTGATCAAAGCGATCATTATTGAGCGCATCGCTTTGAATAAGGAGTAGCGAATCTTCCCACCACATTCGAGACGGTGCGGCTGCAGTCAACATCGAAGTTGTTGACACAATTTCATTGACAACAGATTGCAATTGTGGTCGCCGCGCCCGGAGGTCAATTGGCATTCCACTTGGCATCGTGAGTGGTGTTGACGCTTCGGTTGCACGGCGAATGGAACCAAGTGGCCTCAGTGTTATCTGGGGTGCGTTGGCCAATGCAACAAGCAATGAGTTGACCATTACGGGGTTGGGAAGCGATCCATCAGTCGTTGACACAACGAGATGGTGATCAAGAGGCAAACGCTGCCCAACTGCGAGTTCGCTTTGTTGTGTAATGATCTCGGCTGCCACAGCCATGCTGGTTTGCACTGGGTTTGTCGTATTGCCTGAAAGTGAAGTTGCCAGCCGAGGGTCGGCAACTGCAATTGACACCTTTTTTGTTGCGTCAGCGGCGTACATTGCCCGGTATTGCTTGGTGTAGGAATCGAGGGCGCCCAGCGATTGAGCGGCTTGTGGGGAGAACACCACGTTGGTGAAACCGGCACGAGCGAGCAGTGCTATTCCGTCCGAATTCAGTGGTCGCGTAGAGAACCATGTTCGGGGATTGATAACGGCATCGCCGTTGCGTGAATCCAAAATTTCCACTCCCCGCGACAGTTGCTTGTCGAATTCGGCACCAAGTTTTGCCTTCTCGGCACCAGACGGATCAAAAGGAACAAAAGTGGATGCGAGCACTTGATGTTTGGCAAGCACAGTCTGAAGTTGTCCGAGCAGTTCTGCATCTTGCGGGTTAGAGGAAATCGCGAGGCTGTTTAGTGTTTCAGGCAACATGCGTACCGACATCACTCCACTGTTTCCATTCAGCGATGAAACAACGTTGTTTAGCGTCGTTCGAGCTGAGTCAATTAGGGAGGTTTCGCCTGCAGGTGTTTGGCTGAGTGGCGGGCTCACCTCTGCAACAAGGGAAACAGACAGCGTGTTTCTGCTGGTTTGGACGGTGATGAAGTTAACAAAGGTGAGCAGGCGACTGGCTTCGCGTTCGCCAACGCGTATTGAAAGTGACACAGGGTAAACACCGCTCTTGCGCAAGCGAACCGACGACCCACCAGCATTGCTGCTGAGAAGAGCAATGACATCACCCGTCTCATTGGTTCCCAAGTTTGTGAACGGCAAATCGTGCGTTTCAATCACGCTTAGCGTGTTGTTGCCGCTGACGACATCGCGGACGGCGTCGCGCGTTGCGACGGCAGCATGGAAATCAACTCGCAAGACAGCATTTTGAGTGGTGCGTAATTCACTCAGGGATGCCTTGTTCGGAATTGACACCACAAAACGAAATTGTTTTCCAATGCTGACATTGAAGTTTTGACCAATCAGTCGAGCTTCGATTGCGGACGGAAGCGTTTGCGGCAACGCTGACTCTGCCTGTGCCGGAGCAGAGAACACGATTGTCGAGATCACGAAGAGCAGGCTTGCCCACCGCGACATACGGTGACGGGAAGTGCAAGACATCACTATGTGACGGTAGTCGGCAACCCTGTTGGCGGTGGAGCAACCTCTAACCTACGAAGTGTGATTCCTCCGCGATTTGAGCCAGTATTGGCCGAACTTCGGCCTCTCGGCAATATGTTTCGCGATGCATCCTTCCGTCTATATGTAGTTGGCGGCACTGTGCGCGACCTGTTGCTTGATCGTGCAACCGAACTACTGGACTTTGATCTCACAACAGATGCGACTCCGCCCGACATTAAGAAATTGTTATCGGGATGGGCAGATGCGGTGTGGACTGCAGGCGAACGATTTGGAACGATTTCATGTCAGAAAAATGGTCGAACCTATGAAATCACCACGCATCGAGCCGAGGCGTATTCACCCGATTCGCGCAAGCCTGATGTTGTCTTTTCTACCGATATCTCCATGGATTTGTCTCGGCGAGATTTCACCATCAACGCAATGGCACTCGAACTCACTACCGACAACCCCGAGCTTGTAGACCCATTTGGTGGCGCGGCTGATCTGGTGTCGAGAGTGCTGCGCACGCCGCTGTCACCAACAGAAAGCTTCAGCGACGACCCATTGCGAATGATGCGTGCTGCGCGGTTTATTTCTACGTTGAAGCTGCAACCAGTCGAAGAATTGGTCAACGCCGTGAAAGACATGCATGAACGGTTGAAGATTATTTCTGCTGAACGGATTCGCAACGAACTGGATCGACTGCTTGTTACCGAGTTTCCAAGCTTGGGTTTGTGGTTCTTGGTAGATACGGGGCTCGCAGAACACTTCTTTCCCGAACTACCTGCAATGAAACTTGAGCAGGACCCAATACATCGCCACAAAGACGTGCTTACGCATACGTTTGCCGTTGTCGAAAATGTGCAGCCAAACGCTGCACCGAATTTTGATTTCCGCATTACACGACTTGCAGCTTTGTTTCACGATATTGGAAAACCAAAAACACGTTCCTTTAAAGACGGCAAAGGTGTGACCTTTCATCATCACGAAGTGGTGGGCGCAAGAATGTCACGAGATCGACTGAAAGCACTGCGCTATTCATCTGAAGACGTTGCAGCAATTACTGAACTTGTTGCGTTGCACTTGCGTTTTCATACTTACCAAATGGGCTGGACCGATTCCGCAGTTCGTCGTTACGTTCGCGATGCAGGCAAATACCTCACCGAGCTCAATGTGTTGACACGCTGTGACTGCACAACTCGCAATGAAAAGAAAGCGCTCATGCTTGCCAAACGCATGGACGAACTTGAAGCGCGTATTGCCGAACTTGCGAAAGAAGAAGAGATTGCAGCACTACGGCCCGAAATGGATGGTGCCGCAGTGATGGAGTTCTTAGGAGTGAAACCAGGACGGCAAGTTGGTGCGGCTTTGGATTTCTTGATGGAGATCAGGCTGGAAGAAGGCGTCCTTGGTGACGAAGAAATTCGACGACGACTACATGAGTGGTGGACGAGCCAAACAAAATGATTTGGACTATCGTTCGCTGACATGTTCATGCGTCGCCGCGTTGGTTGGTTGAGTGCACTCAGCATCACTGGTGACGATGGAGAAACTATTGGCGGTGTCATTGATCATCGTCTCAGTCGAAGAGTGGTGATCAACGAATATCGACGTGGAAGATTGCGTCGTGATCAAGTGTGTGATGCGCACCCCGACCTCATGCGTGCCGCGCGAAACTTTGGCGATGAAACTCAAGTGCGCTGTCCGATTTGCCAAGAGGACAATGTTGTGTTGGTGACCTATGTTTTTGGTCCACGGCTACCTCATCATGGAAGATGCATCACTCGTCCACACGAATTGGAGGAATTCCGGCAACTTGCTCAACGTGAAGCAGTGCACGCACAGGGTTATGACTCGCTCTACACGGCATATGTAGTTGAAGCATGCAGGTCATGTAAGTGGCATCACCTCTTGCGCTCGTTGCCTCTCATGGAGCCTTCGAATGTTCCTGAGCGTGAGCCTGCCCGCAGAAAACAGTCGCAACGCTAATTGGGACAGAGTTTCAGGGCACTCCGTGACACGGGTGTGGCACGATCCGATTGTGCCGATACGATCCAGAGTCCTTATCCACCCTGCCCCCTCGGGGGCTCCAGCCTCGGCTGGATCCGAAGGGAGTTATCACGTTTATGCGTGCATATGAATTAATGGTCATTGTGAGCGGTGCGTCTGAAGAGTCGGCTGCTCATGCCTGGATTAACACGATCTCAAAGGCGGTTTCTGCTGCCGGTGGTTCGGTTCACGGCACACCTGATTGGTGGGGCAAGCGTCGTCTTGCATACCCAATCAATAAGCAATCAGAAGGGTACTACGCGGTATTTAACCTCCTAGCCCCAGGTGGCGCACTCGACGAAGTTGAGCGCACACTGAAGCTCGCGGACGATGTTCTCCGCCACAAACTTCTCCGTTTGCCAGATCAGGAAGCAGCTAGCCGCGGCATGATCGCAGCTAAAGCCTGATCTCCATTTATTCATTCATTAACTAGGAGCCCTTCATGGCAGATAACACAATCACACTCGTGGGAAATCTCACTCGCGATCCAGAACTTCGTTTCACCACTTCCGGTCGTGGCGTCGCATCATTCGGCATAGCCGTTGGTCGTCGCTATCAGGTCAATGGCGAGTGGCAGGAACAAACGTCATACTTCAACGTCACCGCATGGGGCCAACTGGGAGAAAACGCAGCAGCGTCACTGACCAAGGGTGCTCGCGTTGTTGTCACTGGTCGACTTGAGCAGCGTGAATACACCACGCGCGAAGGCGACAAGCGCACTGCAATTGACGTCATTGCAGACGAACTCGGACCAAGCCTTCGTTGGGCTACTGCGCAAGTTGAGCGCACCCCACGAACCGATGGTCAGGGTGCAGCCAAGGGTGGTTCAAGCCCAGTTGGCGAGTCGAACCCGTTTGACAGCGGCGAAGAACCATTCTGAAACACCTACAACTCGAACACCATTCATCGCATAAAGGAAACACACCATGACCAGTAAAAAGAACAAAGAGCGCGCAGCCAAAGCGGCGATGCGCAAATATAAAAAGCGTCCAAACGTATTGCACGCCGAAAAGGTTGGCTTCATCGATTACAAGGACGTCAACTTGTTGCAACGCTTCATGTCGGATCGCTCAAAGCTGCGCGCGCGCCGCATGAACGGAAACACCGTGCAGCAGCAACGCGACGTTGCTCTTGCAGTGAAGAACGCTCGTGAAATGGCTTTGTTGCCATACACGAAGCGCGTCGCTTCAGCACGTGCACCACGTCGTGGCGAAGAAGACGGTTCATACAACGACCGTCCGCGCCGTTCACGTGACAAGGACTCATCAGAATCATTGGCAGACACCTACAAGGACGTCATTGAAGCCGCTGTAGACGCACCACTTGGTGAAGACATCGCACTCGACGACGCAACAACAGAGGAGGCATAAATCATGAAAGTTTTGCTTCGTAAAGACGTCAATGGCCTTGGCCGTCGCGGTGACATTGTGACCGTGTCGTCTGGACACGCCCGCAACTTGTTACTTCCTGGCGGACTCGCAATTCTTGCCACCGACGGTGCAGTAACTCAGGCAAACTCCATGCGTCGCGCTCGCGACTTGCGTGAAGCAGCAGATCGCGATTCAGCATTTGCTGTATCGGCAGAGCTCGCCAAGCACACCATCACGGTGAAGGCAAAGGCTGGTGCTGAAGGTCGTTTGTTCGGATCAGTTACTGCAAACGACATTGTTGCTGCAGTAAAAGATCAGACTTCCGTAGTTCTTGACCGCAAAGTCGTCAACATCGAGACGCCAATTCGTGCAACTGGCGCTCACCAGGTGAGCGTTGCGTTGTTTGATGGCATCACCGGTGTGGTGAATTTGTCGGTCGTTGCTCAATAGGAAAGTGTCGCTAGCCCACAACAAGGCCCAACGGGCAAGGTAGTTGCATGTCGAACACGAGCGAGAATAGAACCGATTCGCGGTCTGGCTCTCGCGGTGCGCAGCGTGTTCCACCGCACAACTTGGACGCTGAAGCATCATTGCTCGGCGCCATGCTGCTCTCGCGAGAAGCAATTGGCATTGCGGTAGAACGCGGAGTTCACCCAGACGAGTTCTACAAGCCAGCGCACCGACACATTTTTGATGCGATTCGTTCGCTCAACACGGCGGGCGAACCAGTTGACCCCATCACGGTTGCAGACGAACTTCGTCGGCATCAGTTACTTGAAGGCATTGGTGGACTTGAAGAACTCTTGGCACTGCAAAACGCGACACCAGCAGTGTCCAGTGCGGAACGGTACGCAAAGATTGTTCGCGACACTGCGCGCCTCCGTCGACTCATTAGTGCTGCTGGAGATATTGCGGAAATTGGCTATGGCGAGCCAGACGATGTTGAACGCGCATTAGACGAAGCCGAAAGCCGTATTTTCGATATTTCGGAAAGCAATGTTGGCGATAGTTCAGAGCGACTTGACATTTTGATCAAGAAGGCTTTTGATCAACTCGAAGACCGCGCCAACAACAACGATGTCATGACTGGTGTGCCAACTGGTTATGTCGACTTAGACAAAGTTCTGCTCGGACTGCAACCAGGAACACTCAACATTGTTGGTGCACGACCTGCAATGGGGAAGAGCGCCTTTGCGCTTGGCATTGCCGTTCATGCAGCCCAACACTTAAACAAACCAGTGCTCTTCTTCTCGTTAGAAATGGGTAAAGCCGAACTTTCGCAACGTATTTTGTCGAGCGAGGCTCGTGTAGACGGAACGGTGTTTCGTACTGGTCGACCAACGCCTAAAGATTGGACCAAAATTGGTCACGCAGTTGGGCGACTCGACATTCCTCTTATCATCGATGACAGCGCCGGCACCACCGTTGGACAAATTCGTGCCAAGGCGCGACGTGTGTACAGCCGTGAGGGCGGACTCGCGCTCATTGTTATTGACTACTTGCAACTCATGGGTGGTGACGGACGTCCAGAAAACCGCCAATTGGAAGTGAGTGAGATCAGTCGAAAACTGAAATTGCTTGCTCGTGAATTCAGTGTTCCCGTTCTTGCATTAAGTCAGCTGAGCCGAAGCTTAGAAAGTCGACAGGACAAACGTCCGACGCTTTCCGACTTGCGCGAATCTGGTGCACTTGAGCAAGACGCCGACGTCGTGATGTTTTTGTATCGTGGTGAAATTTATGAACAAGACCCGAACCTCAAAGGTTTTGCCGAAGTCAGCGTTGCAAAACACCGCGCTGGTCCACTTGGTCTTGCGAAACTTGCATGGTTGGCGTCGTACACGCGCTTCGAAAACATGGCGATGGACAATTCCATCGAAGACGTGCTTGGTGACTAGCCATGTTTCTGGGTGAAGACATCCTGATTTGGCTGGTGCTGGCTTTTGGTGGAGCAATGTTCGCCGGAAATGTACTTGCAGTTGTCAAACCGCCGAAAAAGGTGGCCGAAGGTTCACTCGCTCAAGCACCTCGCAGCCGTTCGCTCGCCATGGCCGCGGTCGGTTTACTTGCAGCGCTTTGGGCATTGCTCAGCCTGGTCTCATAAGCACTGTATTTCTTGAGGTTTTCCCACTGAGGCATTCGTTCACTAGGGTGCTTCGTTGTGATCCTGTCTGACAAAAGCATTCGCGAGGCTCTCCACGAGGGCCACATCATTATTGATCCGCTTGACGAATCGTGCATTCAGCCATCGTCCATTGACGTCAAGGTGTCGAACCTCTTCCGAGTGTTTCGTAACCACACGTCCGCAGTAATTGATGTCAAAAAAGATCTCACAGATTTGACCGAACTTGTCGAGGTTCCGCAAGACGGTGTGTTCATGCTGCACCCGGGTGAATTCGTTTTGGGTTCAACACTTGAGCGTGTGGCGATTGCCGACGACCTCGTTGCACGAGTTGAAGGAAAAAGTTCACTAGGGCGACTCGGACTGCTGATTCACTCCACTGCTGGCTTTATTGACGCTGGCTTTGATGGTCACATCACACTGGAGTTATCCAATGTGGCGAACTTGCCCATCACGTTGTATCCGAATATGAAAATCGGTCAAGTGAGTTTCATGACCATGACAACACCAGCCGAGAACCCATATGGAAAAGGTGCGCGCGGCTCGAAGTATCAGGGTCAGCGTGGGCCGACCCCAAGTCGGTATTTCGAAAACTTTTTAAAGTAACGAACTATTCGCCAGCAACTGGCGCACTGAGTGGTGCAGCTCCAGCAGCACGAATTCGCTCGCCGTTCTCAATTGCGTCAAGCAAGTGAATCGAAATGTCGGCAACCTTCACTTCGTTTTCTTCCTTGCCAGCACCCTTCACGCCGTCATCCAACATGATGTAACAGAACGGACATGCAGTAGCCACACGTGAAGCACCAGTTGAGATTGCTTCAGCAGCGCGCTCGTCGTTCACTTTTGTTCCGATGGTTTCTTCCATCCACATGCGGGCTCCGCCTGCACCACAGCACATTCCCTTCGTGCCGTTGCGTGGCATTTCAACAACGTCAACACCCTTGATGGATGAAACGACATTGCGAGGTGCCATGTAGACATCGTTGTGACGACCGAGGTAGCACGAGTCGTGATACGTGATGCGCTCTTCGAGCGTTGCATCACTGATGTCAAGCTTGCCTGAATCGATGAGGTGTTCAAGCAACTGGGAGTGGTGAATCACTTCGTATGTCCCACCAAACTGTGGGTACTCGTTGGCAAGTGTGTTGAAGCAGTGTGGGCACTGCGTAATGATTTTGCGCACTCCCATGCCGTTGAGCATTTCAATGTTTGGCATTGCCAACATTTGGAAGAGGTACTCGTTACCGCTTCGACGCGCACTGTCACCGGTGCACATTTCGCTTGGTCCAAGAATTGCCACATCAATACCGGCGCGCTTCAACAGCTTGGCCATTGATTGCGTGACTTTCTTGTTCTTGTCATCGAAGCTTCCTGCACAGCCAACCCAGTACAAGTACTCGTGATTGAAAGCAGCACCTGGGTCGAGCACGGTGACGTCAAGGTCTTTTGCCCACTCGCCACGATCGCTCTGGCTCATTCCCCATGGGTTGCCCTGGTTTTCCATTGCGCGGTATGCGTTGCCGAGTTCTGCAGGGAAATCGCTTTCCATGAGTGAGAGGTAACGGCGCATATCCAAAATCTTGTCGAGAATTTCAATGTTTACTGGACAAATTTCGTCGCATGCCTTGCATGAAGTGCACGCCCAAATTTCTTCGCTGGTGATGCGTTCGAACAATGAATTTGCAGAAATAGTGATTTCACTGTCGACGCTGAGTGGAGGCGTTACTTTTCCGCCACGGGCATGTGATGCAGTTGCGGCCATTACTTCGCCGCTCTTCAACACAATTTCGCGTGGGTCAAGTGGCTTACCTGTTGCATGTGCAGGGCACACACTGGTGCAACGGCCGCACATGGTGCAGGCATCGAGGTCAAGCAGTTGCTTCCACGTGAAGTCTTCAACAACATGTGCACCAAACGTTTCAAGCGACGTTTCGGTGAGGTTTGGCATTGCCTTCATCGCACCCTTTGGACGCTCGCGATCCTTCAAGTACATGTTCAACGGTGAGGTGAACATGTGGCGCAACATGGTGATTGGCAAGATGATGAGGAAAGCAATGAAGGCCAACACGTGCGCAACCCACATCACTTGGTGAGTGGTGTCAAGCGTTGACACCGACCAGCCATTGACGAGTTGCGCTAACGGGTAACCGAGGACGCTCCACTTTTCGTGGTCCATGTTTACGCCAGCAGCTTGGGACTCGGCAATACGGAACATTTCCGTTGTAAAACCCGTGACGCCAATTGCCAACAACACACCGAGACCAATTGCGTGTTCAGGCTTGGACTTAATGCGAATGCGGTATGGCCGCTGTACGTAACGACGAATGATTGCCCAAATCACACCACCGGTAAACACGATTCCGGCAATGTCACCTACTGCCGCATAAGCGCGGTACACGTCACCATGCAAAAACTTGAGCGCAGGAGGAACTTGGTGATCGATTTCGAGCACTGTGGTTACTCCAAGCAGTACCAGGAAGCCGAAATAAATCATGGAGTGCATGAGTCCAGCGGCGCTATCGCGAAGCAGCGTGCGCATGTACACGCCAGCGCGGTAGTCGGCTAAGCGTTGCTTGAAGTTCTTCTTTGTGGTCTTGCGGCGATCAGGCGCGCCGCGTTCCCAGTTGCGAATGCGGTTTGCGAACTGCAAGGAACCGAACACCAAAAGTGCAGGGATGATGGTGTAGAACGCGATTTGCAGATAGCCAGGAATTCCTTCGAACACCTCGCGATGAATTGGAGAGTCGTTATGCCAATGCACCAGGTGAGGAATGATTCCGGAGATCATGGTGAACGTGGCGATACCTACGCCAAGCGCGATGGACAGTTGGTAAGGCTTGAGACCCTTGCGAGGTGCAGCGGAGGTCTCTGAAGTTGCGTTTGTCGTATTCATGCGCAACTTACGCTAGTCCGCAGTAGGGAGAGAGCAAAGGCTGGTCAGTGATTGCCAGAGGCTTGTTTTGCTACTGCCTCAGCCGCTGCAGCGATTGCCTCTTGGTCTCCCATGTATTTGACTGCCTTCACCGCGAGGGTGTCAGAAAGTTCGTACAGGCGAGGGACGCCGGTTGGAATATTGAACTCCACAATGTCATCGCGCGAAATCTTCTCCAGGTGCATCACGAGTGCACGAAGCGAGTTGCCGTGGGCGGTAACCAAAACATTTTTCCCCTCACACAACTGAGGCGTAATGACGTCATTCCAATATGGCAACACACGTAATAACACGTCGGCAAGACATTCGGTGGCGGGCAGAAGAGAGGCATCAAGTCCTTGCGCAATGAGTTGCTGATAGCGAGGATCATTTGCTGGATGTTCTGGACTAGTCGCATCAACTGGTGGTGGTGGAACATCAAAACTGCGTCGCCAAATCATGGTTTGTTCAGCACCGTGTCGAAGCGTGGTTTCCTTTTTGTCTAGGCCCTGCAGTGCGCCATAGTGGCGCTCGTTCAAACGCCATGAACGTTCAATAGGAATGTCGAGGCCCATTGCGGTAAGTGCCAATTGATTGGTCTCCATTGCTCGGCGCAACAGGCTGGTGTGGGCAATGTCGAAAACGAGCCCCGCTTCTTTCATGGTGACCCCTGCGGCTTTTGCCTCACGCACACCCTGTTCGGTCAACTCCACGTCATGCCAGCCCGTGAACAGATTGAGCTCATTCCACGTGCTTTGGCCGTGACGAAGAAGGACAAGGGTGCCAGTCATGGTGTAGATGGTAGGCGCAGCGAAGATTTCAGCAGTATTTGACGAATGTGTCGTCCCAAAACCCTGGTGTGACAAATGTTGAGTGTATTTGACTCAAGTTTTATGGTGTTCGGGTTGGCAAGTTCGCTTGTGCATCGTAAAATTCAGTCATCACCCCAAAGCAATCCCCGAATAAGGAGCAATCATCATGGGCAAAGCAGTAGGAATCGACCTCGGAACTACCAACTCGGTAGTGGCAGTCCTGGAAGCAGGCGAGCCAGTGGTTATCCCAAACTCTGAAGGTTCACGCACCACCCCATCGGTCGTGGCATTTTCGAAAGCCGGCGAAGTGCTGGTTGGCGAAGTGGCCAAGCGCCAGGCAATTACGAACCCAGATCGCACCTTCCGCAGTGTGAAGCGCCACATGGGCGAAAACTGGAAGAGCGACGATATCGACGGCAAGCAATACACGCCACAAGAAATCAGCGCGCGCACACTCATGAAGTTGAAGCGCGATGCCGAAGCATATTTGGGTGACACCGTTACGCAAGCGGTTATCACCGTTCCTGCATATTTCGACGACGCACAACGCACCGCAACAAAAGAAGCCGGACAAATTGCTGGTCTCGAAGTGTTGCGAATTATCAATGAACCAACCGCAGCAGCACTTGCTTATGGTCTCGACAAGGGAAGTGAAGACGAAACCGTGTTGGTGTTCGACCTTGGTGGTGGAACATTTGACGTAAGTGTTCTTGAAATTGGTGACGGTGTGTTCGAGGTAAAGAGCACACATGGTGACACGCACCTTGGTGGAGACGATTGGGACCAACGCATCATCGACTGGATGGTGCAACAGTTCAAAGCAGCACATGGTGTTGACCTTGCAGCCGACCGCATGGCCACTCAACGTTTGAAGGAAGCTGCTGAAAAAGCAAAGATCGAGTTGTCACAAACTCAGCAAACGCAAATCAACTTGCCGTTCATTACAGCAACAGCAGCAGGCCCATTGCACATGGACGAAACCTTGACACGTGCAAAGTTTCAGGAAATGACAGCCGATTTGATCGAGCGTTGCCGCAAGCCATTCGAACAAGCAATTACTGACGCAGGTTTGTCCAAGGGTCAAATCAATCACGTCATCATGGTGGGCGGTTCAACTCGCATGCCAGCAGTACAAGACCTTGTGCAGTCGATGACCGGCAAAGAGCCAAACCGCACCGTAAACCCAGACGAAGTTGTAGCAGTTGGTGCAGCGGTGCAAGCCGGTGTGTTGCGCGGTGACGTGAAGGACGTGTTGTTGCTCGACGTCACCCCGCTTTCACTTGGAATTGAAACCAAGGGTGGCGTAATGACCAAGTTGATCGAACGCAACACCACCATCCCAACACGTCGAACCGAAGTGTTCACCACTGCAGATGACATGCAGCCATCAGTAGAAATTCACGTACTGCAAGGTGAGCGTGAAATGGCCAGCTACAACAAGACACTTGGCAAGTTCCAACTTGTTGATTTGCCACCTGCACCACGTGGTGTACCGCAAATTGAAGTGACCTTCGACATTGACGCCAACGGCATCGTGCATGTTTCGGCGAAAGACCGTGCAACGAACAAGGAACAGTCCATGACCATCACCGGTCAGTCGTCATTGAATAAAGACGACATTGACAAGATGGTCAAAGACGCCGAAGCACATGCCGAGGAAGACCGTCTTCGCCGCGAAGAAGCCGAGATCCGCAACAACGCAGACTCACTCGTGTATCAAACCGAAAAGGTGTTGCGCGAACAAGGCGAGAAAGTAACGGAAGAGGAGCGCACTGCAGTTGAAGGCCCATTGAGCGAATTGAAAACCGCACTCAACGGTTCCGACAACGATGCAATCAAGGCAGCAACCGAAAAGTTGATGACCGCAAGCCAAGCCTTCAGCCAAAAGCTGTATGAGGCAGCAGCACGCGACACCAACGCAGCCGGAACATCTGCAAGTGGACAATCAGCCAGCAGCGACGACGACATCGTTGATGCTGAAATCGTTGACGAGAAGTAAGTCGACGGCATTTGCATCATGAGTGAATCACCAGACGAATCTGTTGTGGAGTCTGCGAGCGCAGACTCCACGCAGGACTCACATGTTGAAGAGTCGGCAGCAAGCGAAGTCTCCATTGAAGACGTTGTAAAAGAACGGGACGAATTCAAAGACATCGCACTTCGCGTACAAGCCGACTTTGAAAATTATCGCAAGCGCGCAGCAACACAAATGAGTGACGAACTTGATCGTGCACTTGGCAAGCTTGTTGAACAACTACTTCCTGTTCTCGATGCATGTGAGGCTGCAGTTGCTCATGGTGTTGAAGGCGTGGAACAGGTGTGGTCTTCGCTCATCGGCGCCTTGCAAAAGCAAGGCCTCGAAGCTTTGGATCTGGCGGGCAAACCGTTCGACCCAGCGTTGGCCGATGCAGTGATGCACGAAGAAGGCGATGGATCAGAGCCGGTCGTGCTTGAAGTTCTGCGCACTGGTTACCGCTGGAAGGGCCGCGTGCTTCGCGCAGCAATGGTCAAGGTCAAGGGATAATCATGCAACGCGAGTGGTTTGAAAAGGACTACTACGCGGTGCTCGGTGTTGCACAAACTGCACCAGCCAAAGACATCACGAAGGCGTACCGCAAACTTGCACGCCAGTTTCACCCAGATGCCAATCCCAACAATGCGGCAGCAGAAGA
>CANKVI010000005.1 GCA_947487095.1 Acidimicrobiaceae bacterium
CACACCCGAATGCGTTCTGCGAACGAATTCGGTGATTACAGAGGACGACAATGCATAACTCCATGCCGCCTGCAAGCGGTTTATACGACCCACGCTTTGAACACGACGCCTGTGGCGTGTCGTTTGTCGTTGACGTGCAAGGTCGAAAGTCGCACGACATTGTGGCGATGGGGATTGGTGCGTTGTGCCGAATGGAGCATCGCGGTGCAACTGGTGCCGAAGTTGAAACCGGCGACGGTGCTGGTGTGCTCATTCAAGTTCCGCACAAGTTTCTTTCAGATGTTGCAAGTTTTCCGTTACCAGCAGAAGGGCAGTACGGCGTTGGAATGGCGTTCTTGCCAGCCGACACTGGCAACAGGTCGCTTGCTGTAACAGCTATCGAAAACATCATTCACGAAGAAGCGCTTGAAGTTCTTGGTTGGCGTGAAGTGCCAGTGAATCCTGCATGCTTGGGCGAAAGCGCTCGTCGTGTGATGCCGTATTTCTCGCTGATGTTTGTTCGCGCGAAAAATGGCGAGTCTGGAATTGCGCTTGACCGCTTGTTGTTTGTTGCACGTAAGCGCATTGAGCACGAACTTGCTCAGGAACAGCAAACATATTTCCCGTCGCTGTCTGCACGCACACTCATTTATAAGGGCATGTTGACAACTCCAGAGCTTGCGCAGTTTTTCCCTGACTTGATTGATGAGCGCATGGAATCATCGTTGGCTCTCGTGCACAGCCGCTTCAGCACCAACACTTTTCCTTCGTGGCCACTTGCGCACCCGTATCGATACATTGCGCACAACGGCGAAATCAACACGGTGCAAGGAAATCGAAACTGGATGCGCACACGCGAGTCCATGTTGTCGAGTGATCTGCTTCCAGGATTAGAGCGAGCATTCCCAATTTGTGCAATGGGTGGTTCGGACTCTGCGTCATTTGACGAGGTGCTGGAATTGTTGCATTTGGGCGGGCGTTCATTGCCGCATGCAGTGTTGATGATGATTCCAGAAGCATGGGAAAACCACGCAACGATGGATGCGCAAAAGCGCGCGTTTTATCGTTACCACGCTTCGTTAATGGAGCCGTGGGACGGCCCTGCGTGTATTGCATTCACCGATGGAACATTGATTGGCGCCGTGCTCGATCGCAATGGTCTTCGTCCAAGTCGCTATTGGGTAACCGACGACGATGTAGTGATCATGGCCAGCGAAGTGGGCGTAGTTGATATTGATCAAGCAAAAATCGTGAAGAAGGGCAGACTGCAGCCAGGTCGCATGTTGTTGATTGACACTGAGCAGAAGCGCATTGTTGATGACGACGAAATCAAGAGCGAACTTGCCTCTGCTGCTCCATATGCACAATGGCTTGCAGATGGTCTTGTTGAACTTGCTGACTTGCCAGACCGCGAACATGTGGTGTTTAGCCGTGACAGTGTGTTGCGCCGCCAGCAAGTGTTCGGATACACGCACGAAGAACTAAAGATCATCCTTGCTCCAATGGCCAAAAGCGGACTCGAGGCAATTGGTTCCATGGGAACCGATACGCCGATAGCGGTTCTGTCAACTCGACCACGTTTGTTGTTCGACTATTTCCAGCAATTGTTTGCTCAGGTAACAAACCCACCGCTAGATGCAATCCGTGAAGAAGTAGTCACGTCAATTGGAACTGCGGTTGGACCAGAAGGCAATTTGCTCGATGCAACTGCAGAACACTGTCGACAGTTGGTCTTGCCGTTTCCGGTCATCAGTAACGACCACTTAGCGAAGATCATTCACATCAATGAAGACGGTGAGTACTCGCATCTGCGCAGCATGGTGGTGAGTGGTCTGTACCGCGTTGCTGAAGGTGAGTCCGGTCTGCGTTCTGCACTTACACAGATTTGCGCTGAAATCGGCACGGCTATTGATGAGGGTGTGCGAATCATCGTGCTCTCCGATCGAAATAGCGACGAAGTGTTTGCCCCAATTCCGTCACTCCTGCTTACAAGTGCAGTGCATCACCATCTCATTCGCACCAAACAGAGAACCAAAGTAGGTCTCATTGTTGAATGTGGCGACGCACGAGAAGTGCATCACATGGCACTGCTGGTTGGTTTTGGTGCTGGCGCAATCAATCCGTATCTTGCGTTCGAATCGATTGAGGATTTGATTGCGGCTGACGATGGCACAGGAATGCACGGTCTTGGTGGAATGGAACCCAAGAAGGCAGTGAACAACTACATCAAGGCAGCGGGCAAAGGTGTGTTGAAGGTGATGTCGAAGATGGGTGTTTCGACTGTTGCTTCATATACCGGTGCACAGATTTTTGAAGCCATTGGTTTGAGTCACTCGTTTATCGACGAGTTCTTTACGGGAACAGTTTCGCGAATTGATGGAATCGGACTTGAGCAGGTGAGTGCAGAAGTTGCCGCACGCCATGCAATTGCGCATCCGCGCCGACCAGATCAGCGAATTCATCGCAAGCTTGAACTTGGTGGTGAATACCAGTGGCGTCGCGAAGGCGAACACCATTTGTTCAACCCAGAAACTGTGTACCGCCTGCAGCATGCAACAAGGGCTGGTCGCTACGACCTCTTCAAGCAATACACCGCTGCGGTAGACGATCAATCAAAGGTGCTCACCACCTTGCGCGGAATGTTCCAATTTGCAAGCGATCGTGAGTCAATTTCAATCGACGAAGTTGAGTCGGTTGCAAGCATCGTGCAGCGATTCTCAACTGGTGCAATGAGTTACGGATCAATTTCTGCAGAAGTGCATGAGACGCTTGCCATTGCCATGAATCGCATTGGCGCAAAAAGCAACACGGGCGAAGGCGGTGAAGATCCCGAGCGGTATGAAGTGATGAGCAACGGCGATTCCAAGCGTTCAGCAATCAAGCAAGTTGCTTCAGGTCGCTTTGGAGTGACGAGTGAGTATCTCGTCAATGCCGATGACATTCAAATCAAGATGGCCCAAGGTGCCAAGCCTGGCGAGGGTGGTCAGTTGCCTGGACACAAGGTGTATCCATGGATTGCTAAAACGCGTTACAGCACTCCAGGTGTTGGACTCATTTCGCCACCACCGCACCACGACATCTACTCAATTGAAGATTTGAAGCAGCTCATTCACGACTTAAAGAATTCAAATCCTGCTGCGCGAGTGCACGTGAAGTTGGTCTCTGAAGTTGGCATTGGCACGGTTGCCGCAGGTGTAAGCAAAGCGAAAGCCGACGTGGTGTTGATTTCTGGACATGATGGCGGAACAGGTGCTTCGCCGCTGACGTCGTTGAAGCACGCCGGCGTGCCGTGGGAACTTGGTCTAGCCGAAGCACAGCAAACACTGTTGCTCAACGGTTTACGTGATCGCATTGTCGTGCAAGCCGATGGACAGATGAAAACTGGACGCGACGTCATTATCGCTGCGTTGCTTGGTGCAGAAGAGTTTGGATTTGCAACGGCCCCACTGGTGGTTAGCGGCTGCATCATGATGCGCGTCTGCCATTTGGATACGTGCCCAGTTGGTATCGCAACACAAAACCCAGAACTGCGTAAGCGGTTTAGCGGCAAGCCCGAGTTCGTGGTCAACTTCTTCGAATACATCGCTGAAGAGGTGCGCGAATATCTTGCTCAACTCGGTTTCCGTACTCTGCAGGAAGCGGTTGGTTGTGTCGAGGCGCTCGATGTGAAGCATGCAGTGAACCATTGGAAGGCTCAGGGGCTCGACATTGAGCCGATCCTTGTCACTCCGCAAAATCCGTATAACCAAACTCGACATCACTCGGTTGCGCAAGATCATGGGCTGGTTGATGCACTCGACACGTCTCTCATTGCGCAGTGCGCGAGCGCAATTCAGTCGGGTTCGGCAATTTGCATCGAGTCACCAATTTCAAACGTCAATCGCACCGTGGGCACCATGTTGGGCAGCGAAGTGACGAAAAAGTGGGGAGGCACCGGTCTTCCCGACAACACCATTGCGCTTCGGTTTGAAGGGTCGGCTGGACAAAGTTTCGGTGCGTTCCTTCCGCGCGGAGTAACCATGCAACTATTCGGCGATAGTAACGATCACGTTGGTAAGGGATTGTCTGGCGGCCGAATCAGTATTCGTCCGAGTGAACGGGCACCGTTTGCTCCCGAAGACAACGTGATTGCTGGAAACGTCGTCGGTTACGGTGCAACTTCGGGACAAGTGTTCATCAACGGCATCGTCGGTGAGCGATTTGCTGTTCGCAACTCAGGAGCAACTCTGGTTGTTGAAGGTGTGGGCGACCATGCATGCGAATACATGACTGGTGGCCGCGCGGTTGTGCTTGGTGCAACGGGACGAAACTTTGCGGCTGGTATGTCGGGTGGTATCGCGTATGTATATGACATGGACGATCAGTTTGTTTCGCGTGTCAACCCAGAGATGGTTGACGTTTTGCCTCTTGACGCAGAAGATACGCAGTGGCTTCAAGGCATTCTTCGCGAGCACATTGCGATGACCGATTCGCCACGCGCAAAACAGATCGTCGCACACTGGGATTCATACTCAACCAAGTTCGTCAAAGTGTTGCCCCGAGATTACGCACGCGTCATGGCGGTGTTGGCGAAAGCGTCAGCAGATGGTCTTTCTGAAGAGGAAACGTCACAACGAGTAATGGAGTCAGTCCATGGGTGAACCAACCGGATTTTTGAATTGGGAGCGCAAGACTCCGAAGCGTCGCTCAATTCCTGTGCGCGTCACCGATTGGCGCGAAGTGTACGAACCATTCGCAAAAGAGGAATTGAATCATCAGGCAGGACGTTGTATGGACTGCGGAATTCCGTTTTGCAACAACGGATGTCCGCTGGGCAACCTCATTCCCGACTGGAATGACCTCGTGTACCGCGGACATTGGCGCGATGCGATTGAACGCCTGCATGCCACAAACAATTTCCCCGAGTTCACCGGACGCCTGTGCCCAGCACCCTGTGAAAGCGCATGTGTTTTGGGAATTAACCAAGACCCGGTTTCAATCAAGCAAGTTGAAGTCGAAATCATCGATCATGCATGGAATGAAGGATGGGTGCAGCCATTCATTGCCAGCATAAAAACCGGTAAGCGGATTGCGGTGGTTGGCTCTGGCCCTGCAGGTCTTGCAGCAGCTCAGCAACTTACGCGTGCAGGTCACGAGGTGGTTGTACTTGAGCGTGCCGACCGAATCGGTGGACTGTTGCGCTATGGAATTCCTGAATTCAAGATGGAAAAGAAGTACCTCGATCGACGCATAGAGCAGATGCGCGAAGAGGGAACTGAGTTCCGAACGAATGCTGCAGTTGGTGACAATGTCGATATTGACGTTCTTGTTGCTTCGCACGATGCAATAGTTTTGGCTTGTGGTTCAACCATCGGGCGCGATCTACCTGTACCCGGTCGCGAATTGCGCGGAATTCATCAGGCGATGGAGTATTTGCCGCTTGCCAACAAAGTGCAACAAGGCGACATGCCATCATCACCAATTGATGCTCATGGCAAACATGTGGTCATTATTGGTGGCGGAGATACCGGCGCTGACTGTTTGGGTACTGCAATTCGTCAAGGTGCAGCATCGATTACGCAGTTGGAAATCATGCCAATGCCACCAGAAGTTCGCGCTAGCAACAACCCCTGGCCTCAGTGGAGTTTGATCTATCGCACATCTTCGGCACATGAAGAGGGTGGTGAGCGCATATTCAGCGTGAATACGGAGCGTTTCATCGACGATGGAAATGGAAATGTGAAAGCACTTGTGCTCAACGAAGTGCAGATGGTGGATGGAAAGTTTGAGAACGTTCCTGGCACCTCGCGTGAAATTCCAGCAGATCTCGTGTTTCTTGCTTTGGGTTTTGTCGGTCCAGACAAAGGAAGTTGGATCGAGCGTTTGGGTGTCAATCTTGATGTTCGCGGCAACATTGCGCGCACTGATGATTACCGAACAAATGTTCCAGGAGTTTTTGTAGCAGGTGACATGGGTCGTGGTCAAAGCTTGATCGTGTGGGCAATTGCCGAGGGACGAGCATGTGCATCTGCTGTAGATATGCAGTTGATGGGTGAGACAACTCTCCCAGTTCCAATTGCTTCATCTGCCCGCCCAATGGTGTAGTCATCAATTACTCTGTACAGGTGATGAAATGCCACCAAAAAGCCATCGCGCACGCAGTTGCTGTCCTTTCAGTAGTTTCAGTACTTGCTGCGTGCAGCGCAGATGTCTCAGGTAGTGCAACAACCGTTGTGGCTGTGGAGTCAACAAATTTCCAGACCATTCCACCTGTTAGTCCGACCACGGTGCCAGTTACCACCACACTGCCTATTGGTGCAGTTGGGGTAGAGCAGACCTACACAGTGTTGCCTGGTGACTCGCCAAGTTTGGTTGCAACAATCTTTGGTATCACGCCGTCTGAATTGCTCATGTACAACGGATTGGTTGCTTCAGGTCAGTTTCCGTTCGCTGGATCAATTCTCAAGATTCCGCCATCGGCAATGGTGCTCAATCCAATCGTGACTGCAAAACCAGACGTAGCCGCCGGTCCAGCCGCAGCAGGTTGCGATGCGCGTCCAGCGGGCACATATCAAATTGCTGCAGGCGACTCGATTTACGTTATTCGCAAAAAGTTCTGTGTCTCTCTCGCCTCGTTGCTTGCTGCAAATAATTGGCCAAACTCGAGTGTAAATATTCGCCCGGGCCAGATCATCAACATTCCCGCTTCGGGCTCGTAAGTTTGAATTAGCGCGCGGTGTTGCGACGGCGCCGCGAGTGACGTTCAATCGCCAAATCAATGAGTTCATCGAGCAACTCGCCGTATGAGAGTCCAGATGCTTGCCATAGTTTTGGATACATCGAGATTGGGGTAAAGCCAGGAATGGTGTTGATTTCGTTGCACAGAAATCCACGACCGTTTTTCTCGTAAAAGAAGTCAACGCGCGCCATACCTTCAGCGCGAAGTGTATGGAAAATGACGATTGCGAGTTTTTGAACAGCTTCAATTTCGTCGGCGGTAAGGTCTGCTGGGACGAGCAGCTTCGCTCCGTCGGTGATGTACTTATCTTCGTAATCGTAAAACTCGTTGCCAGGGATGATTTCTCCAGGGACAGATGTGCGAGCAACATCGTTTCCAAGCACTGCAACTTCAATTTCACGACCCGAAATTGCCTCTTCAATCACAATCCATTCGTCGTATTGCAAAGCAGTTGCTGCAGCGGTTTTTAAATCTTCAGCAGTTTTGATCTTCGATACACCAACCGAGGAGCCCATGTTTGCCGGCTTGACGAAGAGAGGCAAACCAAGGGTTTTGATCGCGTGCTTTAAGGATGCGTCATTGACATGTGATTCGCGAAGCGAAACGTAGTTTGGCTGTGGAATTGAGTTGGCGTGCAGCACTTGCTTTGCCACACCCTTGTCCATGCAGACCGCGCTGCCCAGCACGCCAGTTCCAACAAATGCAATATTTGCAAGCTCAAGTAATCCTTGAATCGTTCCGTCTTCACCGAGTGGGCCATGGAGCAGAGGGAACACCACTGTTTGCACGCCATTATGAGCTTCGCCTACGACTACTGAAATAGAAGTTGGATCACCTTCGGTCGACAGTTTTGGTCCAACGTGTTCTGGTCCGCGTTTGAGATCGGCCATTGCTTGTGTGGCCAGGTTCCATTTACCTTCGCGAGTGATCCCGATTGCACTAACGCGATACTTCTGTGGATCTAGAGCGCGAAGCACATGTGCCGCCGTGACGCAGCTGACATCGTGCTCGGCGGATTCACCACCAAACAACACGATTACGTGTGTTGGAGTTTGTGTAGTCACTATGAAACACGGTACTAGGTAATAATCAGTATTCTCGGTGCATGCGCTTTATGGCTGCCGATGTGGCGAATGCAACCGGTGGCACGCTCATTGGACAAAATGCCCACTTATCGGGTGTCAGTTTTGATTCGCGCACCATTACGCCAGGGCAGTTGTTCGTTCCCATAGTTGCTGAACGTGATGGGCACGAATTCATTGAGATCGCATTGAAGTCTGGTGCAGGTGCGTATCTCACCCAGCGCGATCCAGTTGGTCGGAGTGCCATTGTTGTTGACGACACGCTTTCAGCATTGCTGAAGCTTGGTGCATGGGCACGTACTCGTCTTGAACCATCGGTTGGGAACTGGGTTATTGGTATAACTGGTTCAGTTGGCAAAACTTCAACAAAGGATTTCATTGCGGCCGCGTTGTCAAGTGAACTCGTGGTTTCGGCCAGCGAGCGTTCGTTTAACAACGATCAAGGATTACCAGTCACGCTGCTGAACGCAGCAGACAACGCGCAAGCCCTGGTGTTGGAAATGGGAATGCGTGGTTTTGGAGAAATCACTCGGTTGTGCTCAATCGGTCGCCCCGCAATTGGCGTGGTGACTTCGGTTGCTGCGGCTCATACCGAGCGAGTTGGTGGCATCGAAGGTGTAGCAAAAGCAAAAGCCGAATTGGTGCAAGCGCTTCCAACTTCGGGTTACGCAATTTTGAATGCTGACGACGAGCGTGTACGCAACATGCGTAACTTGACGCAAGCACAAGTGTTGACGTATGGCGTTCATGAAAGTGCTGATATTCGAATCATTAAATGCGAACTTGATGAGATGGCACGCGCGTCAGTAAGTGCAACAACACCGTGGGGAACTGTGTCGTGGGCGATGTCGGTTCCCGGAGCCCATATGGCGCTGAATGCTGCAGCGGCGATTGCCGTGTCCGGCGTGTGTGGAGTGAGTATTCACAGTGCGGCAGCGGCATTAGAACAGAGTTTTGTCTCTCCAATGCGCATGCAGGTGATCACGACAGATGATGGAATGACGATCATTAATGATGCGTATAACGCCAACCCTGCTTCGATGCGCGCTGCACTTGACACCTTGGCGGGAATGAAGGCGTCACGCCATGTAGTGATTGCCGGTCAGATGGCTGAGTTGGCAGATTCCTCCGCAGAACACAGCGCAATCGTCGAGTATGCGCGAAGCAAAAAGATTGAGTTCATTGCGTGTGAAACCGACAACTACGCAACTCCATCGTTTTCAATTGACGATGCTATGAAAATTGTGTGTAACGGTGGCACCGATGTTGCCGTTTTGGTGAAGGGTTCACGCGTGGCGGCCCTTGAGCGAGTTGTTCAGTTACTGATTGAGTAGAAATTTGTTTTTCGCATCGAGTGCAGAAACGTTGCACCACCAAGCCAAGAACAATGCCCACGCCGCTCCAAAGAGCAATAGCCACCGCGCGCCGTATTGATCGACAACTGGACCAAACAACATGTTGCCAAGTGGAACAGTTCCGCCAAAGGACATAAACCACAGCGACATCACGCGACCACGCATTTCTGGTTTCAATCTGCTTTGCACCACGATTGACATTGCTGTCGTGGTGAAGAAGTAGGCGAATCCAAGAATGAATCCAAAAATGAAAGCTGGGATAGCGGAGCGTGAAATGGCGAAGAACACCATGCTCACTGCAAAGCCGACAAACCCATACTGCACAAGCTTGCGTTGATCTCGATTCGAGAATTTGGTGCCAATTGCTAAACCGCCGAGTGCAGCACCGAGACCCCACGTTGCATACAACCACTTATATGCAGTGCCGTCTTCTGCGATTCCGAAGTTGACATGTGCAACTGCTGGGAACAAACCGACGTAGGGAAGTGAAAATAGCGAAAAGGTGGCGAGTGTGAGCAGCAGTCTGCTGACACCAGAAATTTGGCGGGCGAGTGATATTCCACTGGTAAACCTTCGCCAACCTTGAGTCGTGTCGGGAGTGAACCCTGGAATATTCACCATCAACAACGCGAAGATGACGAAGAGATACGTCGCGGCGTTCATGAAAAAGAAACCTGCAGTCGTAACGCCGACCTGTGAAAGCACTGCAACGATGATCGGGCCAACCACGCGTGATCCGTTAATGACCACGCTGTTCAGTGACAATGCTCCTGGCAAATCCACTGGCCGAACGAGCGATGGCAACATGGCCGACCATGCAGGAGCATTCAGCGCATTGCCAACGCCTACTCCGAGCGCTGCCAGAAAAATGTAGATGAAGCGCGGATCGCCCAGAGCAAGTACGGCAAGAGAAATGGAGAAGGTGAGTTGTGTGATTTGCATCGAAATGAGCCAACGGCGGCGATCAAATTTGTCGGCAAGCACTCCGGCGAAGATGGACAGAAAGAGCAGGGGCCCAAGTTGGGCAAAAATCATGATGCCAACAAGCGAGGCCTTGCCGGTGCGGTGGTACACATAAGCGGGGAGCACCACGTTCTGCATCCAGGTGCCGATGTTTGAGGCGAATGACCCGGACCACACCATTCGAAAGTCACGTGAAGCAAGAGCGGCTTGGACTGAACCTGGCTTATGTGGGTTCGGGGAGTCGTTGTCGAGAGTAAAGTCAGACATGTGAGCAACGAACACGCTACAACGCAACGAACTTCAGACTCATTACTGAGTGATAAGTCACAGGCTCCGTTTTGTGAATCTCCTCGTGGAGTATTTAGCGAATGTCCACACTGCGGATCAAGCCTGTATGCAGAGCATGCACACTTCCGCTGTGCGACATGTGGTTGGCGCGATTCGTGTTGTGATTAGCTCAATGCACTTATTGGGTCAACAAACGCAAGATTGAGTTCGCGAGCCACTGCATCATTGGTGATGTGTCCACGTGCAGTGTTCAATCCGTGACGAAGTGATTCGCTGTGCGTAATTGCACCGAGAGCGCCAAGTCGCGCGACATCGAGTTGATACGGCAACGTGGCATTCGTTAGCGAGTACGTACTGGTGTATGGAACGGCGCCGGGCATGTTGCCAACTGCGTAGTGAACCACTCCATGTTGCATGTAAATCGGGTCGGTGTGTGTTGTTTCGCGAGTAGTCGCAATGCAACCACCTTGGTCCACTGCAACATCAACAATGACCGAGCCTGGCTTCATCGAGCGAACCATGTCTTCACTCACCACTATCGGTGCGCGTGCACCAGCAACCAGCACTGCACCAACGACTAAGTCGGCATCGACAAGTGCACGTTCAATTGATCCGCGGTTTGATGCAAGTGTTGTTGTTCGACCAACACAGATTTGATCAAGGTGACGAAGTCGATCAAGGTTCTTATCCAAGATGGTGACGTTGGCAAGCATTCCAGCAGCGATCCATGCTGCGTTGTAGCCAACATTGCCTGCACCGATCACGACAACGTTTGCAGGACGGACGCCGGGCGCACCACCCATGAGTACACCTCGTCCACCTTGTGGACGTTCGAGGAATCGTGCACCAGCCTGAGTTGCAAGACGTCCGGCAATTTCACTCATCGGCGCAAGCAATGGCAAAGATCCGTCAGCAGCCTGCACGGTCTCGTAGGCAATTGCGGTGGTTCCCGAAGCAACGAGTGCTGCTGCAACTTTTGGATAAGCGGACAGGTGCAAGTAAGTGAACAGCGTGAGATCGCTGCGCAAAAATCCGAATTCTTCTTCTTTGGGCTCCTTGACCTTGACCACCATTTCTTGTGACCACGCGTCTGCAGCGGTTTTCACGATGGTTGCGCCAGCTGCCACAAATTCTGAGTCCGTAATTGAGGCCGCTTCGCCCGCGCCAGTCTCCACAAAGACGTCAATTCCTAATCGCTCAAACTCCCGAACGCCATCTGGCGTGAGCGAAACCCGACCTTCCATGGTCTTGATTTCTTTAGGAACTCCAACTGTTTTTACCCCACGAGCAACGCTGCTTGTAGCCATACCCCATGTCTAGTCCACTGGATAGTCTTGTGTCATGAAATCCTTCAATAACTTCATCAATGGCAAAGAAGTACCGGCCCGCGACGGTCGCACGACTCCAGTTATCGACCCGGTAACCGGCGAGCAATATGCAACTGCGGCACTGTCTGGTCCAAATGATGTTGACGATGCAATGAAGGCTGCGGCGGTCGCTGCTGAGTCATGGAAAAACACAACACCGGCCGTTCGTCAAAAGGCAATCAATGACATTGCCGATGTGATGGAAAAGCACATGACCGAACTGATTGAAGCGGAAATTGAAAACACGGGTAAGCCACGTGCAATCACGTTCAGTGAAGAGGTTCCACCCATGATGGACCAGATTCGCTTCTTCGCTGGTGCTGCGCGAATGCTTGAAGGAAAGAGCGCTGGAGAATACGTACCAAACTTCACCTCATATATACGTCGTGAACCAATCGGTGTGTGTGCGCAAGTTGCACCATGGAACTACCCGCTCATGATGGGCGTTTGGAAGTTCATTCCAGCAATTGCTGCTGGTAACACCACAGTGTTGAAGCCAAGCGACACCACACCAGCATCAACGGCGCTCATTGCAAAGATCATCGGTGACATTTTGCCTCCAGGGGTTCTCAACGTTGTGTGCGGAGACCGCGACACCGGTCGTGCAATGGTCGATCACGACGTTCCAGGAATGGTTTCGGTAACTGGTTCTGTTCGTGCAGGTATGGAAGTTGCTGCTGGCGCATCAAAGTCGCTGAAGCGTTTG
Source organism: Acidimicrobiaceae bacterium (assembly GCA_947487095.1). Next base: position 12,459 of record CANKVI010000005.1, read on the forward strand.
CACCTTGAACTTGGTGGTAAAGCACCAGTCATCATTTTTGACGACGCCGACTTGGAACTCGCTGCAGAAACAATTGCCATGACCGGTTACTTCAACGGCGGTCAGGACTGCACCGCGGCAACTCGTGTTATTGCTGGACCAAAGGTATACAACGACTTCGTAACGCTGCTTACCGAGCAGGCAAAGAAGACGAAAACAGGAAGACCAGATGAGGACGTGCTGTACGGACCATTGAACAACAACGTCCACCTCAGCAAGGTTGCAGGTTTCCTTGATCGCGTGCCAAAGCACGGCAAGGTCAACACCGGTGGCTCACAAATCGGTAGCAAGGGTTACTTCTTCGAGCCAACCGTGGTCTCTGACCTCTTGCAAAGCGATGAAATGATTCAGAATGAAATCTTCGGGCCGGTAATTACAGTGCAGAAGTTCAGTGATGAAGCAGAGGCCTTGAAGTGGGCGAACGGCGTTGAGTTTGCGCTTGCATCTTCGGTCTGGACTCGTGACCTCGGCCGAGCCATGCGCATGACGAAGAATCTTGACTTCGGTTGCGTGTGGGTGAACACTCACATCCCAATGGTGGCCGAGATGCCACACGGTGGCTACAAGAAGTCGGGCTACGGCAAAGACCTCTCGATGTATGCACTTGATGACTACACGCGCATTAAGCACGTGATGATCAATCTCAACAGTTAGTCTTTGCACTAATGGGGGAATTAGCAAGCGACGTCATTGTTCTTGACCATGTTTCGAAGCGCTATGGCGACTTCGTTGCGGTGCATGACGCCAATTTCTCCATCGCTACTGGCGAGTTCTTCGCCATGCTGGGGCCATCTGGTTGCGGCAAGACCACAACCCTGAAAATGATCGCAGGCTTCGAGCAACCAACTGCTGGTCGAGTCATGTTGGACGGTGTGGACGTCTCGGACGTTCCTCCGTACAAGCGCAACGTCAACACGGTGTTTCAGCAGTACGCATTGTTCCCACATATGACGGTGTTCGACAATGTCGCTTTCGGTCCGCGTTCAAAGAAGGTGGATGAATCAAAAATCAAAGTAAGCGTCATGGAGATGCTCGAGATTGTTCGGTTGAGCGACTTTGCTCAGCGCAAACCGTCACAACTTTCCGGCGGTCAGCAACAGCGTGTGGCGTTGGCACGAGCCTTGGTGAACTATCCAAGTGCGTTGTTGCTGGACGAGCCATTGGCTGCTCTTGACTTGAAGTTGCGGGAAGCTATGCAAATTGAGTTGAAGCGCATTCAACGAGAAGTTGGAATCAGTTTCATTTTCGTCACTCACGACCAAGGTGAAGCGCTCACCATGAGTGATCGCATAGCGGTCATGAGCCAAGGTCATGTTGAGCAGATAGGAACTCCACAAGAGATCTATCGCTCGCCGGCATCGCTGTTTGTTGCCGGGTTCATTGGCTCGGCAAACCTGCTGCCCGGAACAGTGCAGGGTCACGATGGTGCAGATGCTGTTGTTGCATTGAAAGCTGGGTCGACCATTCGAGTCGCGGGACAAGCGTCCGCACATGCAGTTGGCGCTCATGTTTCGGTGATGCTTCGCCCAGAGCGACTTCGCCCGTCTGAGCAAGCCGATGCGAACGGCCAAAGCCTGTATGGCACTTTGACCGACCTTGTGTTCCAGGGTGCTACGGCGCGGATGATCGTTCGTCTGGCTGACGGCACAGAATTGACCTGCTTGGCCGACTCATCGGCACGCATGCCGCAAATATCGGTTGGTGCGACTATCAATGTGTCATGGGATGCTGATTGTGGGTACATATTGGCGGGCTGGCCAGAAAAAGCCGGTTCGAATACCACTGATATCGATCACATTGAGTCAACGCTCTAATATTTAAGAACACGTCAACAAAAAGGGGAATGAACATGTCGACACCAACACCAAAGAACCAAATGACCCGTCGCCAGTTTCTGGCTCGTACAGGAGCACTAGGTGCCCTTGGTCTTTCCCTTCCAGCATTTCTTGCTGCCTGTGGCGGAAGTGACTCATCAAGTTCAGGTGATTCCGAATCGTTGTTTTTTGATAACTGGCCGCTGTACGTAGACCCAACAGCCGATGGCCTCACGGGAACGGTTGATCGTTTCATGGCTGCAACTGGTGTATCAATGACCTACGGCGAGGGATACAACGACAACAACGAGTACTTCGCAAAGATTCAGCCGTTGCTCGGCAATGGCAAGCCAATTGAAGCCGACATCATTGCGCCAACATTTTGGATGGCTGGTCGCTTGATCAATCTTGGTTGGGCAGAGAAGTTGCCAAAAGATCAAATTCCAAACTTTGCAAATCTTGAAGATGGATTTGTGAACCCACCGTGGGACCCAACGGGCGAGTACTCGATGCCTTGGCAAGGCGGAGTTGCGGGAATCGCGTACAACATTGATGTCACCGGTCGCGAGATCAAGAGTGTTGCAGATCTGTTTGACCCTGAATTCAAGGGCAAGATCGGAATGCTCACCGAAATGCGCGACACCATCGGACTTATTTGCATGAGTCTTGGAATTGACATTTCAACCATCACATCGTTCGATGATGCAGCTCCAGCATTCGAAAAACTTGCACAAGCAAAGAACGATGGCCAGATCCGTGCATTCACCGGCAACGACTACACCGATGACTTGGTGAGTGGAAACTTCGCAGCCTGCGTTGGTTGGTCTGGCGACGTGTTGCAACTTGGTAAAGACAGTCCAAATGTTCGCTTCGTCATTCCAGAAGAAGGCGGAACCCGTTGGTGCGACACCATGATCTTGCCAAAGGGCGTGAAGAATGGATCTGCAGCAGCGAAGTGGATGGATTTCTGTTACGACCCAGTTCAGGCAGCACAAATCACGCAGTACGTGCAGTATCTATCGCCAGTCAAGGGTGTTCGTGACGAACTTGCCAAGCTCGACCCAGAACTTGCTGAGAACCCGTTGTTGTTCCCAGACGATGCAGCAAATGCTCGACTCCGTGCATTCGCAACATTGTCGGAAGATGTTGAAGCGAAATTCGATGAGGAATTCTCGGCAATTACCGGCGCGTAAGCACCGTTCGAAACGCTGAACATCACATGACCGAAACGGTCGTCCGACAAAACAGAATCGCGCGTAATGCCGATCGAGTTGGGATGGCCGCGATGATCGTTGCGTCCATATGCCTTGTGGCGCTCGGTTCGCGCTGGGTAAGCGGGCCAATGGTGGCGGTGGTCGTCCTTGTTTTGCTGCTCGTGCTCGGTGGCGTTCTAGGCCTTGCTGTTACCGGAGGACCAGAGGCGCGGCGGTTACTTGCTCCTTATGGTCTGCTGAAGCCGGGCATGCTGTGGTTGGCGCTGTTCTTCCTGGCACCCGTGTGGTCGTTGCTGCGAATTTCTCTCTCTACAAAAGAGAGCCGCTTCTCGGTTCAATACGACTTCAATTGGGCGTTTCAGAATTACGCAACAGCGTTCCAGGACTTTGGAAAACAGTTCGAACACGCATTTGTGTACGCAGCAATAGCGACTGTGCTGACCATTCTGATTGGCTATCCACTTGCATACGTGATTGCGTTTCGGGGTGGAAAGTACAAGAACATTTTGCTTGGACTTGTGGTCATTCCGTTTTTCACCAGTTATCTGATTCGCACCATTGCGTGGTCAACGATCTTGGCGGACAGAGGCTTCGTGGTTCGCGCCATGAACGCTGTTGGACTGGGAAGTGTTTTTGAATGGTTGAACATTATGGACAACGGCAAACTCTTGAATACTCCAGCTGCAGTTGTTGGGGGACTGACCTATAACTTCCTGCCGTTCATGTTGCTTCCCATTTATGTGAGCCTGGAAAAGATTGACGTCAACTTGGTAAATGCTGCAGGAGACTTGTATTCCAGTGCTACGCGAGCATTTCGCAAAGTGGTATTTCCACTTTCGATTCCAGGAGTTTTTGCCGGAACACTGTTGACGTTTATCCCTGCCGCTGGCGACTTCGTGAACGCACAGTTTTTGGGTAACCCGAACACCACCATGATCGGTAACTCCATTCAGGACCAGTTTTTGAAACAGAACAATTATCCGGTTGCGTCAGCCATGGCGGCAGTTCTCATGGTCAGCATTGCAACTCTGGTGTTGTTGTACACGCGCATCTTCGGAACTGAGGATTTGGCATGATGCGCAAACGCACCAAGTACGGTCGCTACGCATTAAATGTGTTTGCTGGCCTTGGTCTGGTGTATTTATTTGCTCCTATCTTTTTCATTGTTGCCTTTAGCTTCAACAAGCCAAAAGGAAATTTCAATATTGCGTGGCAGTCGTTCACGTTTGACAATTGGCTTCATCCGTTTGCTGAGGAATCCCTGACGCGTGCTTTGTGGAAGAGCATCGAAATCGCAGCAGTTTCTACGCTCATCTCCACCATTTTGGGTTCGCTCATCGCTGTTGCGCTTTCGCGGTATAAGTTTCGTGGCAGTGGAGGCATCAACTTGTTCTTGGTGCTCCCGCTTACGACACCAGAAATTGTGCTTGGTTCGTCGCTTGCGACGTTGTTCCTTGGCCAAAACTTCATTGACTTTGGTATGACGACCATCATCATTGCTCACGTCATGTTTCAGGTGAGTTTTGTGGCGCTCACGGTGCGCGCTCGAATTCGTGGCTTCGACTGGACGCTTGAACAAGCCGCACAAGACCTTGGGGCTTCGCCACTGCGCACGTTCATGAAGGTGACGTTTCCACTGATTTTGCCTGGAATTTTGGCCGCAGGGCTGTTGGCCTTTGCTCTCTCAATTGACGACTTCATCATTACGTTCTTCAACTCTGGCCCAGTGCAGACCTTCCCGCTCCAGATTTATGGTGCATCGCGTGTTCGCATTCCACCGCAGATCAATGTGCTCGCCTCGATGATTCTGTTCCTGAGCGTTGCCATATTGATGACAGGAACTATTGCGGGAATGCGCAAGTCTGCTGAAAAGCAGGCCAACGCGAAGAAGTTCAAACTGTTGCATCGCAAATAATGTCGCGGTCCCATTACGAAGTTCTGGGCGTGTTGCCTTCTGCGTCTCAAGATGAAATTCGTGTGGCGTATCGAATGAGAGTGCGAGAGGTTCACCCTGATACTGCCGCTGGCAAACGAAGCGATGCTTCAATGCAGATGACACACATTGCAGAGGCATGGCGCGTGTTGTCAGATACTGCTCTCCGTAGGGCGTATGACGCTGCGCAAAGTCGCGGATACTCGCAGCCGGTCACGGAGCCCAAAGAGCAATTCTTCAATGTTCCAGTACAAAGAGCATCGTTTCCATGGCGCATGGTTGGCTTCACCGCAGGAGGCTTAATCGCACTTGTGTTGGTGCTGAATGCCCTTTCAGACCCTGCAGTTCCGCTTGGTCCTGATGGGCTGTTGCAGGCGGGCTCGTGTGTTGTGGTCAATGCGAATCAGCTTGCAGTCGAAGTGGACTGCACAGAAGAACACACCGGTGTGGTGAGAGCATTGGTGGGGTTCGACATGACGTGTCCCACAGACACGCAGCCCATTCGCGATCGTCAAGGAATGGGAATTGCCTGCGTTGTTCCGAGTTAGCACGGCAGAGAACTAGTCTTTAACCGTGGCCAAGCAGTGTGAACGTCCTGGTTGTAAAGAGCCGGCAATAGCCGCTTACTTCCTTGACTCTGCTGAGTTACTGATGACGTTGGAAAACTACGTTCCTGTCGACGGCATGCAGGTGAATGGTCTGTGTCGCAGGCATGCTGACGCATTGGTCGTACCACGCGGTTGGCGAATTGAAGACAAACGCGAGAATGTTCCGCGTCTGTTTCCTGTAACGGCTCCGTCTGAAAAGCCAAAAGCGAAAGACGCAGCGGCAAAGAAAACTGAACCGAAGAAGAATCGTGCCAAATTGCCTCGCCCGAGCATTTTTGATGAATTGAAGAACGATAAGAAAGTGGAAGAGGTTGTTGCGCCTGTTGTCGAAGTCGTCAGTGAAGATGATGTGGAGTTGGAAGAAACTAAAGCCATTCCATGGAGTCCACAGTTTGATAACACCGATGATTTGGGTGGTGTGCTTCGCCCGAAAGGTCGTCTGCTCAGTCGAGCCTTCAACTTTGACGACACGAATGCAGATGGGCTCGAGCGCGAACCGTTTAACGAAAACGACATTCCGTAATGTCAATTGACGTTCGCGCGTCGCTTGATGCCGATGTTCCAAGCGAGCAACTGTTTGCGGTCATTCGTGATCTTGGAACGTATCCACAATGGCTCGACATTGTTCATTTGGCGCAAGGGGCTGATCTCGTTGACGGGCTTCAATCGTGGAACGTTGAGCTTCGAGCAAAAATCGGCCCGTTTGCCCGGTCTAAGCGTTTGCGAATGGTGCGCACTCAAGACGAGAGTCCCACCACGGTGGTGTTTGAACGTCGTGAAAATGATGGGAAGAAACACGCACCGTGGGTGCTTCGATCGGTTGTTACTGAAGCAGACGGCACATCTACACTCGACGTGCATCTCCATTACGGAGGCTCGTTATTCGACGGTGGAATTGTTGAGCGAGTACTGGCTGATCAAATTGTGAGTGGCAAAGCCAAACTCAAACAATTCCTCGCCGATTAGTCAACTTCACCGGCTGACCAGCAGCCAATTGACCACACGCAGCATCAATGTCGGTGCCGCGGTTGCGACGAACGGTGACGTTGACTCCTAAGTCTTCTAACTGCTGAGCAAATGCGCGGACGCCCGCTGCACTCGTTCCCTTGGTTGGCCAACCCGGTGTTGGGTTGAGCGGGATGAGGTTGACGTGTGCCGAAGGCGTGAGCTGACCGCAGAGCTGAGCCAGTTCACGCGCATCGCGCGGTTGGTCGTTGATGCCGTCGATCATGGCCCACTCGAAACTGATGCGACGATTTTTGTTGTCGAGATAGTCGCGGCAAGCCTGCATCAGATCATTAATGGGGTAGCGCTTGTTGATTGGAACAAGTTCGTCGCGCAACACGTCACGAGCAGCGTGCAGAGACACGGCAAGGTTGACGGGTAATGGGCGAGTGGCAAGTTTGCGAATGCCAGGAACAATGCCAACAGTGGAGATGGTGAGATGTCGTGCCGACAGTCCAATGTCTCCGTGAATGCGTTCAACTGCACCCCAAACCATTTCTTCGTTGGCGAGTGGTTCGCCCATGCCCATGAACACCACGTTGGCTAAACGTTGCTTGCGCTTTGCGCTTTCGCGTGCCGCATGCACCACTTGTTCAACAATCTCGCCAACAGTGAGGTGTCGAGTGAATCCTGCTTGTCCAGTTGCGCAAAAGCCGCACGCCATTGCGCAGCCTGCTTGTGTGCTGACACACACCGTTGCTCGTTCTTTGTAGTGCATGAGCACGGTTTCAATTGGGTGACCGCCATCTGCAAGCGACCACAGAAACTTGATGGTGTCGCCCTTGTCGCTCACGCTTGCAGTGGTGAGGTTCAACGAATTCGGGAAGCCCTGAGCCAATTCTTCGCGTACGGCGCCCGGCAGCGTAAGAATCTGTGACGGTTCAGCAAACTGCGTGTACAGACCTTCCCAAACTTGCTTTAACCGAAATGCAGGCTGTCCGCTGAGGAGCCCCGCAATGTCTTCACGTGTTGCATCGTAAAGACTGGTCATGCATTCAGTTTAGAGGTGCTTTTGTGCCAACTTCTCGTAATCAAGCATGCGAGCACGAAGAACATCAAGACTTGAGGTCCAGAATGCAACGTCGGTGACATCAATGCCGAAAACTTGTCCAAGTTCTTCAGCAGTATCCATTCCAGCACGCGATAACACCGTGTCGTAGTTTTCACGGAAATGATCAGGGTTCGACTGATACTTCGCATACAAACCTAAGCCGAATAGCAATCCGTAGGTGTATGGCCAGTTATAAAAGTGGCTGCCGTAATAGTGGGGCTTGAGTACCCACATATGTGGATGGCGAGTGCTTTGGTCGAGACCGTCGCCATATGCGTCAGACTGCGCTTGCAGCATGATTTCGTTGAACTCGCTCACTCCAAGTGTGCGGCGTTGACGACGCGCAAACACCTCGGTCTCAAACAGGAAGCGACTGTGAATATCGACAACAACTTGCGAAGCACCGATCAGGTTGACATCTAGCAATGCGAGTCGCTCGTCGCCTTGCATGCGTGAGAGTCCATCTTCAACAACGAGAGTTTCGCAAAAGATGCTTGCGGTCTCGGCGAGTGCCATAGGTAAACGCTTTTGCAGAGGAGTGCGGTGGGCAAGTTGGGTGTTGTGATACGCGTGGCCAAGTTCATGTGCAGTGGTCTGCGCCGAGTCCACACTGCCACTCCAGTTCAACAGCACTAGCGAACGGTCATCCACAAATGACATGCAGAACGCTCCGCCAGTTTTTCCTTCACGGGGTTCGGCATCAAGCCATTGTTCGTCAATGGAGCGATCGACAAGATGTGCAAGACGATCGCTGTAACTCGAAAACGCATCTTTAACGAGGCTGATGCCTTCGTCCCAAGAAATTGCACCAGGAGAAATATGCAACGGCGCAAACAGGTTCCACCACGACAAACCGTTGGTGTCGCCGTGAAGCTGTGCCTTCACTCGCATCCAGCGGCGGAAGTCTGGAAGTGATGCTGAAATTGCTGACTGCATGGCGGTGAACGTTGCATTGCTTACCGAGTTTGAATACAGCGACGCATCAATTGGCGCTTTCCACTGTCGACGCTTGTTGACGGTGTTTGCTTCACCTTTGATGCTGTTCATTGCTGCAGCACATGCAACAGCAACCGTTGGCCATGCCCGCATTTCTGCTTCGTAAGCTGCCTTGCGAACTTCGAGGTCATTGTCTGTAGCAAGTCCGCGAACGGCGGCCATAGGCATTGACTTGGTTCCGGTTGGCAAATGCACGTCTACCGACAACTGTGAAGTGAGATCACTTTGCAAGCGCCCCCATGCCGATGAACCTGTTGTGCCAAGTTCGGCGTACAGACCTTCCTCGGCCTCGCTCATTTGGTGAATTGCGCGGTCTTGCAAACGCAGCAATGGTCCGAGGTGTTCGCGAGCCTCATCGCTAACTTGCTTCAGTGCATTGGCGTCGAGGCTGGCCACCCAGTCGGCAAGACGGGCAAGTAGCGGCGAAATTCGGGCATCGAGGTCTTCCATTTCGCTGAGCAGACCTTGTGCCTGCTCTTGCCGCGAATCGGTGCTGACCGTTGCATAGATGTACGAAATGAGGATGTCTTGTTCGTCAACCGTTTTGTTGAACGCTTGGATGACAACATCGGCTGCAGCACCGTCTTGTGCGTTTGGTGTACGTGGTTCGACGGAGCGAATGTTGTGCGTTTCAAACAATGCTTCCAGGCGAGCCACATTTGAACCAGCACGTTCCATAGCGTCCGTGAACGAACGAGCGTTGAACGACTCATGGACATCAGCGACTGACCAGCGTGGAAGGGGAGTCTCATTTTCAGCAGTAAATGACATGCCGAAAAACTAGTTCACATCTCCTACAAACGCACGTTGCTGGTTGGTGATGGTGAAGCCAAGCGACTTGTATAACTGCACGGCGCGTTCGTTGTTGGCGTCTACGTGCAGCATGCCTGTTGAGATTCCAGCACGCTGTAAGTAGGTGAGACCAGCAATGGTGAGGGAGCGTCCCAGTCCTTTGCCGCTGAAGCGCGGGTGAACCGCAATCACATAGATCTCGCCAAGCACGGGTGAGGAATCAAGATGCACCTTCGTCCAGCAAAAGCCGGCAAGTTCATTGCCTTCGTTGAGCAGTAAAAATCCGTTCGGGTTAAACCACGGTTCATGTTTGCGTGAATCAAGTGTGGACTGGGTCCAACCGCCCTGTTCTAGGTGGTCTGCAAACGCAGCGTTGTTCACTGCAAGCCAACGCTCGTCATCTGCGCCGCTTCGAAATGGAGTGGTCACGATGTCGGTAGTTTCACGCAATGGCAGTGCTACTCGCATTTGTAACGTTGTACGACCTGCGTGAAGTCCAATTGATTCGGCAAGCGTCTTGTGAATTTCGTTTGGTTCAAAAACCCACCAGTGCACATGGCCACCACCGGCTTCGCGGATAACGCTGATTGCTTCAGACAGCAGTTGTGGTCCAATTGATGCCATTTCATAGCGATGATGTGGGTGCACGATGAGGTCAAGAGCCCACGAATCATTTCCTCGAGACACTTGGCAATAGGCGATGAGGTGGTCGTGCCCTGGTTGCCAACCTAATAGTCCTACGTACCCAGGCCGACCACCTTGACGAAGATCGATCCATAAATGGTCGGAGAGTGGGCGTTGTCCGTCGGCGCGCTCGACGGCGAGTAACAACTCGTTGACTTCGGACAAATCATCGGTTGGTAGGCGACGCTTGATGTCCAGATGGGCCATAACGCTCAGGCTATCGGTGTGACTCGCTAGTGTTCGGAACCATGGCCGTCAGGAAAGCAACAGCGAAAAAGGTTGCAAAGAAAGCACCTACAAAAAAGGTAGCTAAGAAGCCAGCCAAAAAAGCAACACAGAAGATCGTGGATCGTTCGGCTGAAATCTTGAAGCGACTCAAGGTGATTTACCCCGTTGCAATTTGTGAGCTCACTCACGAAAATGCTTTCCAATTGCTATCCGCAACTATTTTGTCTGCACAGTGCACAGATGCCCGCGTGAACATGGTGACTCCTGCATTGTTCGCAGAGTTTCCAACAGCAGAGAAAATGTCGCAGGCAAACGTTCAACGTGTTGAAGAGCTCGTTCGTTCAACGGGTTTCTACCAAACGAAAGCAAAGAATCTCATTGGAATGGCGTCAGCAGTGATGACACGTTTCGGCGGAGAAGTCCCACGTGAAATTGAAGACTTGGTCACACTTCCGGGAGTGGGTCGCAAGACTGCAAACGTGCTGCGAAGTGTGGTGTTTGATTTGCCCGGACTGGCTGTCGACACGCATGTTGGACGACTTTCGCGTCGACTGGGCCTCACGGTTGAGGAAGATCCGGTGAAGGTTGAGTACGAACTGAATGCGCTGTTTCCACCACAAGATTGGGGTGGCTTCAGCCTCAGGCTCATTCTTCATGGACGTCGTGTGTGTGACGCCAAAAAACCAGCATGTCATTTGTGTGAATTCAGCGACATCTGTCCTTCTTCTGAATTGCCACGAGCGCAAATGGCTAAATCTGCGGGATCTCGCAGCAAGAAGTAGTGCTGCAAATTTTGCACAGAATCTTCAATTTCGCTAATTTATCAAGTCCGCCTAGACGTATGTTTAGAGCGAAGGCGATTTCGGGTCCGCCGCCTGAAGTCGCGTGATACGGGCCCCTTCGGGGGCCCTTGTCATATCTCCGATCAGTTTTATGAGTGCGCCGTCTAGGATTT
>CANKVI010000006.1 GCA_947487095.1 Acidimicrobiaceae bacterium
GCGTGACCTGGCCTTGGTTGGGTCAGCGGCTTCTTTGTGGCTCCTGGAGCAGGAGACATTTCCTCGTGCCATACATCGCTACGAAACCACTCTGAGTTTTTGATTTCAATAGCAACGGGAGATCCCAATGTGCGACCATGACGAATTCCGCCAATCAGCACAATCTCGTCTTGCTCAAACCGCTGCCGCGGACCGCGACCATAGCCCAGACGGCGGCGACCAAGTTCGGCTTGAATGTCTTCGGCAGTCACCTTCATTCCAGCAGGAAGGCCTTCCACAATGACGACCAACGCTTGGCCGTGGCTTTCACCTGCAGTGAGATAACGCAACATGCCCTACAGGCTACCCGTGCTCCCCCTCAGGAATCGGGACAATTACGACGTGCGTTGCGCAAGTGTGGCAAGCGCAGCATCGCGCATCACTTGCGGGTCTGGAGTCATGCCACACCACAGTTCTTCTTGACGAACTGCCTGACAAATCAACATCCAAAGACCATCAATCGTGCGTGCCCCTGCTTGTCGTGCCTGAGCAAGAAAAGCAGTTTCTAGAGGGTGATACACCGCATCAAGAACTGTTAGCGCACGGTGAAGAAATGTCGCACTTACTGGCGATTCATTTGTTCCCATTCCTACCGAAGTGGTGTTGACGAGCAACGTTGCATCGGCAATATCTTTTTCGGTTCCCACACGCGCAACATCTGCGCACTCACTTGCTTCGCTTGCTCGTGATTGCGTGCGGTTGATCACGGCGATATCTGCCGCTCCACGAAGTCCAAGTGCGGCGATTACTGCTCGTGCTGTACCACCAGCTCCAAGCACCACTGCACGACTTCCTTCAATGCTGGCACCACCGCGAACGAGTGCATCGCAACAGCCATCACCATCGGTATTTGCTCCGCGTAATGCGCCAGTGTCGCCAAAAACAATCGTGTTCACAGACCCAGAGCGCTGCGCTATCTCGTCATAATTCTGCACAAGTGCAAACGCTGCGTCTTTATGAGGCATGGTGATGCTTAATCCGAGCATTCCAGCATCTCGGGCAGCGAATACCTCTTCTTCAAAATATTGTGCATCAACATCAATAGCGACATATCGCCATGGCTTAGACATTCGTGCAAACGCTGCGTTGTGAATTGTTGGAGAAAGGCTTTGCGTAACCGGGGATCCGAGTACTGCAGCAATGGTTTTCAGTTTCACGGCAGCAGTCCGGCTTGACGAGCTGTCTCAACATTTGCTTCGTGCTGTTCCAACGTGGCGGCAAAAGCATGTCCGCCTTCTTTATCCGACAGCACGTAGTACAAGTAGCGGCAGGGCTTTGGAACATTTGCACATAAAGGATCGGTTCCCGCAGGGTTCGGCGCTGGATTTAATGCAGCAATGATCGAGGCACGACCAGGATTAGCAATTGGTGTTGGAGGCAAACCTTTGTTGATATAGGTGTTGTATGGAGTATCAGCAGCCTTCAGTGTTGCAAAATCGGCGTCTGCTGGTGCGTTGTACAACAACGTTGCATCAATCTGTAGCAACATCTTGATTTCGAGACGGTTGTAAATGACACGCGCAATCTTTGCGCGATCAGCGCCCACTTTTGCTTCTCGTTCAATCATGGAAGCGACGATCAACACTTTGTATGGGGACAGCCCAACTTTTGCTTGTGAATCGTCAATCCCCTCTTGAGATGCGACCCTGACCATTTGCTTGGCAAGCTGTTGCACCACTTGCTTCTCGTTTTGATCGTTAGAAATTTGATACGTGTCGGGGAACAGCAAACCCTCTAAAGAAGCTTGGCCCTCAGGACGATATGGCGTTTCGATTGATGGATCATTGGCCATTGCAATGAATTGATCTGCGTTTAAGCGCAATGTCTTTTCAGCAAGACGTGCTCCCATTTGTGAAATGGTGTATCCCTCTGGGAAGGTCACCTTCTGATAGGTGGCCGATGGCGGAGTTTTCAGCACTGCCATGATGTTGCCCATGTGATCTTTTGGCGCAATGGTGTAGTAACCGGGGATTAGCTCAACCCCTCCTTTGCGCGACACATACCACGAGAACACACTCGCACTGGAAACAAACCCATCGTCAGCAAGTCGTTGACTAACCGATGCAATGGTGTCGCCTTCGAGAACAGTGAACGATTGTGGGTCACCTTTGCCAGATGGATTGACTTGGTGTACGTACCACCAGCCAATAGCACCCATGAGCAAAGTAACCACTGCGACTGCAGCAGCAACAATAAGGAATGGCCGCGACAAACTTCTCAAGTCATGTGGCAAAGCATCAACTTCGAGCTGATCCGAACGATGCAATGCATCTGGGTTGTCCCAGGGATCTTCGTACCAGTTTTCGGCAGGTTGATCCTCGGTTTTGCGAATCTTGATCAGTGGATCAATCACGTGTTGGGTCTTCCATCATCTTTCTGCCATCAAGCCATGACTGCAACATGACTGCGGCAGCAACCTTGTCAATCACCTTGCGACGATCTTGTGCATTCATGTTTTGCTCCATCAAAATGCTGTCTGCAGTTACCGTCGTCCGACGTTCATCACAGGTGAGAACTGGCACACTCAACACGCTAGTCAACTGCTCTACTTCAGCGATGGCAGACTTTGCCGCATCACCAAGAGTTCCATTCATATGCAATGGAAGCCCAACAACAACGCATTCAATTTCATATTCAGTCACCAAATTGGCAATTGCCCGATAGTCGGTTTCACGCGATCCGGTACGTTGCAACACCGTCAATGGCGTCGCAATAGTTCCACTTCGGTCGCTCGTTGCGACACCAATTCGCTTACTCCCGAGATCAATCCCGAGTGCGCGCACGTTATGAACCAGACACCCTGCCCAAGGCAGCACGTGCCAAATTGAGTGCTTCATCCAATGCAGCCGGATTCTTTCCGCCAGCAGTTGCGATATCGCCCTTGCCACCGCCACCGCCACCTACTGCTTTTGCAGCATCTTTAATGAGTTCACCAGCAGCAACGTCAAGTCCGTTACCTACTGCTGCAACTAATGCAACGCCACCCGTGTCCGTGACTCCACCAAGCACGACGGCTTGGATGGTTGGGCTCTGACGAATGGCTAGTGCAAGTTCGCGCAAATCGTTTGGCGAAATGCCATCAACCCGTGCAACAACCTGTCCGTTCGTTGCCTGAGCTATCAACTCTCCCGCACGTGAGCGAGCCTGCGCAGAACGAAGTTGCTTGATTTCATCGGATAGCGATTTCACTTCATCGAGCTTGCGCTGCACTGTGGACATGATGTCGCTCGGCTGCGTGCCAAGAAGTTCAGCCGTTTCAGTCAAGGTGCGTGTGGTCTCGAGCAAATAATTGAATGTATTCTCGCCTGTGACCGCTTCGATGCGACGCAAGTTGGAACCGATAGACGATTCGGAAACGACTTTGATGATTCCGATGTCACCTGTTGCCTTGACGTGCGTACCTCCGCACAATTCGAATGTCTTCCCTGCCTCCAGCACACGCACGGTGTCTCCGTACTTGTCGCCAAAGAACGCAATTGCCCCTGCGGCTGTTGCTTCGTCTTTCGATGTCTCGTAATTCTTCGTTGCAGAGTTTGCGAACACCTGCTCATTTGCGAGTCGTTCTATTTGTTCAATTTCATGTGCGCTCACTGCGGCGTAATGGCTGAAGTCAAAGCGCAAGCGGTCTGGAGAAACAAGCGAACCAGCTTGCTTCACGTGCTCGCCGAGCACCTCGCGCAATGCCCAGTGCAAAATGTGTGTTGCCGTGTGATTACGACGCGTTGCGTCTCGGTCAGCAACATTGATAGCCACGCGAGCGCTTTGCCCAGCGGTGACGGACCCGCGAACGATTTTGCCAATGTGTTTGCGAAGACCAGGGAGAGCAAACATGGTGTCGAGCACTTCAATTTCACCAGTTGATGTGGTGATGGTGCCAACGTCGCCTACCTGGCCGCCGCTTTCGGCATAGAACGGAGTGACATCAAGGAATACATCGACGTCTTCTTGTTCACCATCTTGCACAGGAATGACCGCGAGCACATTGGCTTCGCATGCTGTTTCCTCATAGCCAACGAACTCGGTAATGCCATGAGCTTCCATGACGTGGCGATATGCCTCGATGGTGGCTTCACCAACTTTTGCGCCCTTACGAGCACTCTTTGCGCGATCGCGCTGGGCGCCCATTTCTTGTTCAAAGCCAGCAACGTCTACTCGGACGTTGCGTTCACCAGCAATTTCTTGTGTGAGCTCGAGCGGAAAGCCATAGGTGTCGTGCAGCAGAAACGCTGAAGGCCCAGCTAACTCTTGTGAACCGCTAGAGAGTTCATCTTCCAGAATGGTGAGCCCGGTCTTCAGGGTTTGACGAAAGCGTTCTTCTTCCTTCGTCATTACTCCAAGAATGAAGTCTTTATTACCCAGCAAGTCTGGATACGCCGCAGACATGATGTCGATTGCTGTCTCGGAGAGCTTTGGCATTACCAGTTTCTCGGTGCCCAACAAATAAGCGTGACGAACAGCGCGACGAATAATGCGACGCAGTACATACCCACGGTTTTCATTGGACGGAAACACACCGTCATTAATGAGCATGGTTGCCGAGCGAGCATGCTCTGCAAGTACGCGCAGACTGAAACTGTCACGATCCTCATAGTTGCCAATTTGATATTTGCGACTGGTAAGAGACTGACCCTGTTCGATGAGCGGGAACAACACGTCGGTTTCCCAAACGGAGTCCGTTCCTTGCATCAACGCAAGAATGCGCTCTAAGCCAGCACCCGTGTCGATCGACGGTTTAGGTAATGGCGTTCGCGATCCATCCTTTGCTTGGTTGAACTGCATGAACACCAAGTTCCAAAATTCAAGAAATCGATCGCCGTGCGGATCGTGTAGCGGTCCACCTTCCGGACCAAATGATGGTCCGCGGTCAATATGAATTTCTGAGCATGGACCACATGGCCCTGTCTCGCCCATTTGCCAGAAGTTATCTTTGTCGCCGAGTCGCTGAATACGATCCATCGGCACGCCAACCTGTTCATGCCAAATTGCCTCTGCCTCATCATCGCTTTCATGAACGGTGATCCACAGTCGATCGCCATCAAAACCAAACACTTCAGTGACAAGTTCCCACGACCATGGAATGGCATCACTCTTGAAATAATCACCGAACGAGAAGTTGCCCATCATTTCGAAGAACACCAAGTGACGCTTGGTGCGGCCAACATCGTCTAAGTCGTTGTGCTTGCCACCTGCACGTGCACATTTCTGCACGGTAACCGCGCGGCTATATGGTGCTTGCTCATCGCCTACGAAATATGGTTTGAACGGAACCATTCCTGCAACGGTGAACAGCACGGTTGGATCATGTGGAATGAGACTGGCGGATTTAACTCGCGTATGCCCCTTGTCTGCGAAGTAGCCAGAGAACGACTCGCGCAAATCATTTGCAGAGGAAATTGGGGGGCGAGAACCAGACATTTGCCAACAGTCTAGTTCGGCAACACGTATTGGCTAATTCTGATTTTGTGTAATCGTTACCGATTCGGACTCGAAATGAATGACTTCTTCGTCTTTACGCAAATTGCGCACAATTTCCATGCCCTGTTGCGCCAGCTTCACAGCACCTTCAAGAACATCTGCCGCAATCTGGGCAGGGGTCAACTGCTCTGCAGCAGCGCGTGCTTTATTCTTCGCATAGCGAACACCAAAGACACCGGCGAACGCGCCGAGTACAAACCAAAACAGTCGCTTCATCATTGAGATAACCCTCCAACGCCAATGGGCTTTGCCCTAACGGTCGTTTTGTGACGGCCGATAGTACGGAATCTGTGGAACAGCCCGCCCTGTAGTTTGCGCAGGTAAATAGTCCTGTTCCACCTTTTCAGCTTGCAATTGAGCATTATGAGGCGATTGGTACCCCACTCCATGACCAATCTCTTGAGCACCGGAGTAATGCGCGTCTCTCAGGTGTGCTGGAACTTCAACGTCTACCCCGTTACGAATGTCGGCTCGTGCGTTCCAAATAGCTTGGGCCGAGCTATTGCTCTTTGGCGCCCGAGCCAGGTAGACGGCGCACTGTGAAAGATTGAGTTGCGCTTCAGGTAGCCCCACATGATCTACAGCCTGAGCTGCCGCAACGGCAATCACCAATGCTTGAGAATCGGCCATACCTATATCCTCGGATGCGAAAATGATCATTCGCCGCGCAATGAAGCGTGGATCGTCACCTGCTTCGAGCATGCGAGCAAGCCAAAATACCGAAGCATCAACGTCGCTTCCGCGCATACTTTTGATGAACGCCGATACCACGTCGTAGTGATCATCGCGACCGTAACGCAGTGAGCTCACACCGAGCGCTGCCTCAACGTGATCTAGCGTTACCTCTTGCGGACGTGCGAGAGCACACGCAACTTCAAGCGCTGTCAAACTTTGACGACCATCTCCACCAGAGAGTTGCATCAGTTTGGCAATGGCGTCTTCAGTTGCACTGAGCGCTTCCGCTTCTAATCCACGAATAAGTAATACTCGAATGTCTTCGGTTTGCAATGGCTCTAGCCGAAACAAGGTGCTGCGACTACGTAACGGTGCATTCACTTCAAAATACGGATTCTCCGTTGTTGCACCGATGAGCGTGATGATTCCACTTTCAACCGAAGGCAACAAAGCATCTTGCTGCGACGTGGAGAACCGGTGGATCTCATCAACGAACACAATCGTTGACTTGCCATGCTGGCCAAGTCGATCTGTTGCGCGTTCAATAGCTTCACGAACATCTTTGACTCCAGAGGTCACCGCCGAAAGCCGCTCGAATGCGCGGTTCGTAGTCAGCGCAACGACTTCAGCAAGGGTGGTCTTCCCCGTTCCGGGTGGTCCCCACAGGATGACCGATGACAAACGATCGGCCTCAATGAGTTTGCGAAGTGGAGCCCCTTTGGCAACTAAGTGCTGTTGACCAACAATTTCATCGAGACTCTTTGGTCGCAAGCGTGCAGCAAGAGGAGCTTGACCACGCAAACGATCGTTCACCGCTGCTGTAAAAAGATCTTCGGCGTTTCCCACCGAACGCGACACTAACTCTTCGCCGGCGGAGGAAGCAGTCGAATGCCCAACTCATTGAGCTGAGCAGTGCCAACAGGCGTAGGAGCATTTGTCATCGGATCGCTTCCCGACTGAGTCTTCGGGAACGCAATGACTTCGCGAATGTTTTCTTCGCCAGCAAGAATGGCAACCAGGCGGTCGGTACCAAATGCGAAACCACCATGCGGTGGTGCACCGTACTTAAACGGTTGCAAAAAGAATCCGAAGCGACGATCGGCATCTTCATCAGAAATACCCAACTGACGGAATACTCGGCGCTGCATTTCAGGCTCGTGAATTCGAATTGAACCTGACCCCAATTCCCAGCCGTTCAGCACCAAGTCGTATGCGAGTGCGCGCACAGACATTGGGTCTGATTCGAGTCGCTCAATATCTTCAGGATGCGGCTGACAGAACGGGTGGTGACCTGGCTGTGGTTTGCCTGTTGTGGCATTGATGCCAACGAACAATGGGAAGTCAATAACCCACACATAGCGATATGGACCTTCGTGCACTGGTGGACGACCGATGTCGTTACGTAGGGTGCCGAGCACGTCACATGTTGTCGACCATGTGTCTGCGACCAACAACAGCAGGTCTCCAGGCTGCGCGCCCATTGCTACAACGAGCGATGCACGCTCTGCATCTGACAAGAACTTGGCTACTGGCGAGTCGAGCGCAAGACCTTCGCCCACTTTCATCCATACCAAGCCCTTCGCGCCAACTTGCTTCGCTCGGTCGGTAAGCGCATCGAGTTTGTTGCGACCATAGGCAGCCGCGTCTGGGTATGTTGCAGCGTCAACACGCAATCCCTTAATGGATTCTGCTTGCGCAAATGCTTTGAACTCTGTACCAGCAAACACACTGGTGAGTTCAATAAGTTCCATGCCAAAACGCATGTCGGGCTTATCGAGGCCGAAGCGATTCATTGCATCGAGCCAGGTGATCTGCTCGATCTGCGGTGGACGCTCGCCCAACACGGCTTCAGCCGCGGCCATAACAGCTTCGCTGATTGCACCAAGCACATCGTCTTTTGTGACGAAACTCATCTCGGCATCAAGCTGCATAAATTCGTATTGGCGATCGGCGCGCAAGTCTTCGTCGCGCAGGCAACGAGCGATTTGGTAATAGCGATCGATACCAGCGACCATGAGCAATTGCTTCCACAACTGAGGTGACTGCGGCAATGCATAGAACGAACCTGGCTCTTTGCGCGATGGAACGAGAAACTCGCGCGCACCTTCTGGAGTGCTCGGCATGAGGAATGGAGTTTCAACTTCAACAAAACTCTGCGACTCCATGGCGCGACGAATTGCGGAGTTGACCTTTGCGCGAATACGCAAGTTGCGCTGCATGCGCTCGCGACGAATGTCGAGGTAGCGATACTTCAGGCGAACGTTTTCGTCTACATCATCGGCACGAGCATCAATGGGAAATGGTGGTGCTTCTGCAGAGTTCAGAACGACCACTTTGCAGTCGGTCAATTCGACTTCACCCGTTGCCAGGTTGGTGTTCACGGTGCCGTCAGGACGGGCCTGCACACGACCAGTGATTTGCACAACCCACTCGGATCGAACATCGGTTTCGTTGTCAACTACGCACTGCACCACACCGCTGTAATCGCGAACGTCCAAGAATGCAAGGTGTTCACCGTGCTCACGACGGCGAGCAATCCAGCCACACACGGTGACCGTGTTGCCGATGTGCTCAGCCCGCAGGCCACCGCACAGTTGGGTTCGAAGTGATGTTGATTCGCCTAATGGCTGCAATGGAGACGACATGAGGCTTACAGCCTAGTTTGCAGAACGAATTTTGCTGACCTCATTTTGAATGGCAGCAACGAGATCTTCGCGATTCACGCTGTACTGCTCGCCCGAATTCATCGGTCGAATGACCACTTGACCGGCATCCAATTCATTTGACCCAATAATGATGGCGACCTGTGCACCACTGCGATCGGCCGCTTTCATCTGCGCCTTCATGCTTCGATTGTCAAACGCGCGGTCGGCGCCAATACGCACCATGCGCAATTGATTACACACAAGCGATGCTTCTTGACCACCAGTCGTGTCTACAACAAATGCGAACACATCAGTGTTTGGGGCGGGAAACACTTGCTCGGCGTCGCACGCCAACAGTGTTCGATCGAGCCCGAGTGCAAAACCAATTCCTGCTGTTGCTGGTCCGCCAAGTTCTTCAACAAGTCCGTCGTAGCGTCCGCCACCACCAATTGCAGTGTGTGCAGCCGTGAGTGCCGTACTCACAAATTCAAATGTGGTGCGGCGGTAATAGTCAAGACCGCGCACCAATCGGTCGTCAATGACATATTTGATATTCATCGCGTCCAATGCAGCAAGCACTGCTGCAAAGTGCTCCCCTGCAGTTGGGCTGAGATACTCGCGGATGCGAGGGGCATTCGCAATGATCTTTTGGTCTTCGCGACGTTTCGAATCGAGCACGCGCAATGGGTTCTTTGTCAGAGTGACTTGTGAGTCTTCTGACAACTCACCCAAATGCGACTCGAAGTAGGTGCGCAGCACATCGGTAAACCGTTGGCGGTCGCCAGCGTCACCCAACGAGTTAATCGAGAGCTGTACTTCCTTCAGACCTAAGCGATCATAAAACTGCGCTGCGAGTGCAATGACCTCAGCATCAAGATATGGATCTTCAACGCCAAGAACTTCTAACCCCACCTGATCAAACTGGCGATATCGACCTTGCTGCGGTTTTTCGTAGCGAAAGTTTGGACCTGCGTACCACACCTTCCACGGAGTGGTTGGTCGGTGTTGAACGAATGCACGACACACACTTGCCGTTTGCTCAGGTCGCAGCGCAACTCGGCGACCGCCTTTATCTTCAAAGTCGTACATTTCCTTCGTTACAACATCGGTTGCTTCGCCAAGGCGCAAGAACACACCGAGGTCTTCAAACATTGGCGGGATGATGAGTCCGTAGCCAGCCTCTTCTACAACACCAGCAAACACATCCTGGAACTTGCGCCAACGTGCCGCATCAGGAGTCAAAATATCCCGTGTTCCGGGGCTAGTAGAAAACGAACTCACGCGAGAACATTAGACGCTGGATGATCTCCAGCCATGACACGGTATGCGTCATACACCGATTCGATGCGCTTAATTGTGCGGAGTACGGACTGCAAGTGACTTGGATCGGCAAATTCAAATTCAAAGCGCATACGGGCCACTCTGTCGGAACCGGTATGCGTTGAACACGAAACGATGTTCACATGCTCATCACTCAAGGCATTGGCAACGTCTCGCAATAGGCGTGATCGATCTATAGCCACAACCTCAACGGCAGCCACATACGTTGCATTATGCACACTTCCCGCCCACTCAACGTCGACCATTCGCCCTATGTTTTGGCTTGCAGCCGATATGGCATTTGAGCAATCGGCGCGGTGAACGTTGACCACTAAGTCCGTGGTGAGGAATCCAATGATCTCATCGCCAGGCACTGGAGTGCAGCACTTTGACAAGCGGACAATTGTGCCCGACATTCCCTCCACATGGACACCTGACACTTGCTCGGTGGTATTGCCGGCATCAAGGCGCATGCCAACAGAGAGTTGCTCACCAAATCCACCATCACGCATGAGTCGGCTGATGCGTCCCGCCATCGACTCGGCAGAGACGTGACCCTCGCCAATCGCCCTAAACAACGTCGCATCGTCTGCATAGTTCATCGCTTCGCGCTCTTGCGCAAACACTTCAGATGACAGCACTCGCTGCACAGGAAGGCCGTGCTTGCGCATGTGCTCGACCAAATCATCACGACCCGTATCCACCAGGTCTTCCATGCGCTCTCGCGAGAACCACTGCTTGATCTTGCTTTTCGCTTTTGGCGAAACAACAAAATTCGCCCACTCTTCCGACGGAGCGGCATCCTCGGCGGTTGACGTGAGGATTTCACAGGTGTCACCAGAATTCAAGCGCGAATCCAATGACACAAGTCGACCATTTACTCGTGCACCTATACACGTGTGACCAACCTCGGTGTGCACGCCGTAGGCGAAATCGATTGGCGTTGCATCAAGAGGAAGGGCGATCACACGACCTTTCGGCGTGAATACGAATAGTTCGTCTTGTTCGAGGTCTGTCTTCAGGCTCTCCAAGAATTGACGCGGGTCCGACACCTCATCTTGCCAATCGATAATGCGATTGAGCCAGTCAATGTCAGTGCTTGCAACACCGTCTTTATACGACCAGTGCGACGCAACACCCCATTCGGCCCGCTGGTGCATATCGCGTGAACGAATTTGCACTTCAATTGGCTTGCCGCCTGGACCAATCACCGTGGTGTGCAACGACTGATACAAGTTGAACTTCGGCATTGCGATGTAGTCCTTGAATCGACCAACGACCGGTTTCCATTTACCGTGAATGGCGCCAAGCGCTCCATAGCAATCCTTTACCGAGTCAACGACGATGCGAATAGCCATGAGATCAAAAATCTCGTCAAAGTCTCTGCCCTTTTGCACCATTTTTTCGTACAGACTCCACAAGTGCTTGCCACGTGCAGTGAGCTCGGCATTAATGTTCACCGCAGTAAGCCAGGTATTGACCTGTCCCAACGCTTTTGCCAAATACACGTCGCGTTCAGGTGCGCGAATTGAAACCAAGTGATCAAGTTCTGCGTATCGCTTCGGAAACAACGCGGCGAAAGACAAATCTTCCAACTGCTGCTTCATTTCCTGCATGCCCAATCGATGTGCAAGCGGAGCGTAAATATCGAGAGTCTCTTGCGCAATGCGGCGCTGCTTATCAACCGGCGCCGATGCAATGGTGCGCATGTTGTGCATGCGGTCTGACAACTTGATGATCAGCACTCGCATGTCTTTAGCCATTGCCACCAGCATTTTGCGCATGGTGGCAGCCTGTTGTGCCTCGCGTGAATCGAATTGCAGACGCTCAAGTTTGGTCAGTCCATCTACGATTCCGGCCACTTCGGCGCCGAACCGCGCCTCCACATCGGCAAGTGTGATCTCCGTGTCTTCAACAGCATCGTGCAACAGTGCTGCGACAAGCGAAACTTCATCAAGACCGATTTCGGCAACAATTCGCGCAACAGCAATTGGATGACTGATGTACAACTCACCGCTCATGCGGGACTGATGGCTATGAGCAGCACTTGCCATCTCATACGCCGCGTTAATCAGTGAAACGTTTCCTTTTGGATTACGTCGCTTGTAGGCAGAAAGCAACGGAACAAGATCTTCGACTACCGCAGATTGATTCCTTCGCCATGGAAGAACTCGCGACGTCGTGCTCATGGGGAGCGATCCTTATCTGTGTTGTTTTTTGCGCGGACGTGGTGGGTGGCTCAGTACTGCCGTTACCGAAGCAACTTCACGCGTGACAGTCTCGGCAGTTCCCGATGCAGATGAATCTGCAGATGCAACACGACTCGGCTTCTTACCTGAATTAGCGATGCGCGACATCTCTTCTCCAAGATGCAACTCACTTGCCATTGGCTTGAACTTTGTTTCCCGAGTTTTCAAAATTCCGAGCAACGGTGTTGCGATATAGATGGATGAATAAGCTCCAAGAAACATTCCGACCAACAATGCCAAGGCGAATTCCTGCAGGGCGACTGCCCCAAGAATCCACGATCCGAGAATCAACAAAGAAAGTACTGGAAGCACTGCTGCCAAGGACGTGTTGATCGAGCGCATCAATACCTGGTTCATTGACACATTGGTGATATCGCCATAAGACACGCGTGAGGCTGAATACTTCTTGGTGTTGTCGTGAACCTTGTCGAACACCACGATGGTGTCGTACAACGAGAAGCCCAAGATGGTGAGAAAGGCAATCACCGTTGCAGGAGTTACCGACAGACCAAGCACTGAGTACACGCCAACGCTGATCAGGACGTCATGAGCCATAGCCGCAATTGCAGAGACGGCCATTTTCCATTCGAAACGCCACGAGATATACATCGACACCACGAGGAAGAACACCAGCAATGCCCGCACTGCTTTTTCTGTGATGCTGCGCCCCCACGAAGAGCTGACGAGTGCAACGCTGACTTCGTCGGCTTTCACCGATGCTTTTTCTGCAAGTGCATTCTGCACGGCTGTCGTTACAGCCTCGGACTCGGCACCAACTTGAACGCGAATGCGTGACCCATCAGAACCATTGAGGACTTGAATCTTTGCATCAGATGATTCGACACCGTTCGCGTCAAGCACTGTTTTCACATCGTCAATGGTGAGCGACTGCGCCGGAACTTCCCAGGCAACACCGCCTTCGAAGTCCATTCCCAGATTCAGCCCGCGAGTGGATAGCGAGAGCACAGTGATCACCATCAGTGCAATAGAGAAACCAAAACCGATCCACCTACGCCCAAAGAAGTTGAACGTGGTTTCGCCGCGATAAAGACGACCCAATCCTCCGCTCATGCGGTTACCTCCTTCGGAACTACTACCCCAAGCACGTTTCGACCTGCCATGAATTTTGATCGTGCAAGCAGCAGGATTGCTGGTCTGGTGAAGAGATAGGCCACGAACACGTCAATCAATGTTGACAATCCGAGGAAGAACGCGAAACCGCGAACAGAACCAACGGTCAATTGCCACAGGATGATTGCACCGATAAACGAAACCGTGTCGGCCGCCAAGATGGTTCGCCATGCCGACGTAAAGCTGCGCTGTGCTGCCCCGCGCATCGTTTTGCCACTGACTAACTCATCCTTGAGGCGTTCAAACAACACAACATACGAGTCAACAGTGACACCGATGGAAACGACGATTCCTGCAACGCCTGAAAGCGTGAGCGCGAGACCGTTTGTTTTCGAGAGATACGAGATGACGCTCCACAAAAGTGATCCAGAAATGGCGAGTCCGCTGATGACGACGATGGTCAGGAGTCGATAGTAAAAGAAGAAAAACAGCATCACCAGCAACACGCCAACCAAACCGGAGATGATTGCTGCTCGCAGTGAATCTTTACCCAGCGTTGGTGAAACGGTTTGCACAGTGGCAACAGAAAACTTGACCGGAACGGCACCGAATTCAAGAATCTTGGCCAAATCGCGAGCTTCTGCTTCGGTGAAGCTTCCGGAAATTTGTACAGTGCCTCCGGTAAATATCGCCTGCTGCACTACTGGCGCTGAAATAACTTCGCCGTCGAGAACAATTGCAATTTGACCAGTTGGGCAGGTTGCATCTTTGTTGAAACAACGAGTTGATAGCGCGTTCCAAATATCTTCACCTGCGGCCCCATCCAACAGCCCTACGACGACACTCCACGTTCCGTTGTTGATTTCGGCGGCGGCGTCATTGCTGAACACCAAGCCTGATGCGCCTGCAGGACCTGCCGAATACACATCACCACTTTTCCCGAGCAACACAACTGAAGCATTTGGATCATTCGCATCTTGGCTGGCCAAGATTTCAGCAAGCGACGGCGTAGAACCTTGCGTTGCTGGGACAGTTGTTGGCGAAGAGGTTGTAGGAGGAACTGTCGTTGCAGCGACTATGCGCGAACTTCCAGGACCACTCGGTGCTGGCAATGTGGAATCAACGACCGTGGTTGCACCAGGCACTGTGGTGTCAGCACCTGTGTTCACTGTTCCTGCTTGCAACACCGGACGAAGCAACAACTGACCTTGCTTGCCAATGATGTCTAGTGCTCGCTGCTGATCTTCAACTCCTGGAAGGTTGACAACGACTGTGTCACCTTGACGAATGATTTCAGGCTCGGAAACACCAATTGAGTCCACGCGGGCACGAATAATGGTGAGCGCAACATCGAGGGCCTTCGCATCATATGTTCCCTCAGGCTGCAGCGTTACCGAAGCTCCACCCTGAAGATCTAGACCAAGTGAAGGAACGTTGCCTACTGCAAGGTTGCCAATGAGCAAGCCGATTACAACAACCACTACTCCAACGAGTGAAACAACGAGCCGACGAACCATTAGTGCGAGCTACTACTTCTGTTCTGCAGAAGGGTTTGCAGGGTCTGGTGTCTTACCTGCAACAGCCGAACGGTTGATACGAAACTCCACTCCGGTGTTTGCTTCGAACCAGATGTACGGCTTGCCTTCTTCAATTTGTGAGATGTAGCCGTAAATGCCTGAGTTCAATAGAACATGGTCCCCTTCAGCAAGAGCCCCTTGGAGTTCCTTTTGTTCCTTCGCACGCTTGCGTTGCGGGCGGATCAACAGGAAATACATCGCTGCAAAAATGGCAATTATTGGCAAAAAACTAAGTGGCGAGCTTGAGCTCGTTGAAGAACTAGCTGCCGCGAGAAGTGAACTGACGTGGAACATAGAGATTTACTCTACTCGCCGAATCGAACGCTAGGAGGTCGCTGATCCCATCGCATCACCCCAAACAGCCAATATTTCGTGACGGAGAGACGCAAAAGAGCCATCAACTATCGCCCTTCGCATCTGATTCATGAGTTCAATCGTCCACGCCACATTGTGCAAAGAAACCAGACGTGAAGCAGTTGGTTCTCCAACTTGAAAAAGGTGACGAATGTAACCGCGGGAATGTCGACGACACACCATGCACGAGCAGTGTGCATCAATTGGCTCATCGCTCAAGACAAACTCAGCACGTTTTAAATTAACCCGACCTGTTGACGTAAGGGCTGTGCCATGGCGGCCTAAACGCGTTTGTAATACGCAGTCGAATTGATCCACTCCAAGGTTCACGGCCTCAACGAGAGATGCTGGGTCTCCAACACCCATTAAATAGCGAGGACGATTGCTCGGCAAATGCGCAATGGCTGCAGCCAACGCAGGAACCATCTCGTCGCGAGTTTCGCCAACAGACAGTCCACCAATTCCGTAACCATCAAAATTCAACTCAGCCGTACGCTGCGCGCTTTCGGTGCGCATGTTGACATCAATTCCACCCTGGACAATGCCAAACAGCGATTGGTCATCACGTGTATGCGAATTCTTTGCGCGCATAGCCCATGCCGAAGTTCGCTCTAGTGCTGTTCTCACAACATAAGGAGCAGATGGAAGCGGCGGACAAACATCGAGCACCATCTGAATGTCTGCACCGAGAAGTTGCTGCGTGTGAACAGCCGACTCAGGAGTGAATCGATGCTTCGAGCCGTCATAGGTTGATTTGAATGTGACTCCATCGTCATCAACATCTGGGTCAAGAGAAAACACCTGAAAGCCACCAGAGTCAGTAAGAGTGAGTCCACCCCACCCTGCAAATGCACCCAAGCCACCAAAATGCGCGACTGTCTCTGCACCTGGACGCAGCATCAAGTGATACGTGTTGCCCAGAACGATTTGAGCACCTAGTTGCTCGTAGTCAGATGCACTGAGGTACTTGATTGCACCGCGTGTTCCGACTGGCATAAAACATGGCGTGGAATATGTTCCCCTATGAGTAGTTGCGATACCTGCTCGCGCACCACCATCACGAGCAATTTCAGAAAATTCAACTGGAAACATTTGTTCCACGGTACAGCAGCATCGCATCACCAAAGGACAACATGCGATAGCGCATGGCAATCGCTTCGGAATAAATTGCTCGCCACTTCCCGCCGATCAATGATTCGACCATCAACAGAAGCGTTGTCCGCGGCATGTGGAAATTGGTCAACATCATATCGACAACTTTCCATTCATATCCGGGAGTAATAAAGAGATTCGTGCGACCTTGCAATTGTCCAAATGTTGCAGCACTCTCCAGCGCTCGTGTTGCGGTCGTACCAATGGCAACTACTCGTCCGCCTCTTTTGTGCGCACTGACACACGCCTGAAAGGTTTCCGCCGACACTCGATACGACTCGGTGTGAATGACATGCTCGAGGGGATTTTCCGCGGAAATGGGCTGAAAAGTGTCAAGCCCGACAACCAGTTCCACTTCTCGAATGTCAACTCCCGATTCGCGAATACGTGCGAGTAACTCTGGCGTGAAATGCAAGCCCGCAGTAGGTGCTGCGGAAGACTTTTGATCATGCGAAAACACCGTTTGGTATCGATTCTGATCAGCCAACGCCGTCGTGATGTATGGAGGGAGGGGAATTTCTCCAACTTCAACGATTCTTCGCATCACCTCGTCGTGTGAGCCAGCAACAAAATGCACGAAGAACGTGTCACCAGCCTGCGAACGTTCGCCAATTCGCAACATGACGGCACCCGCGCCATCGAGAAGCTCCTCGCCAACAGCAAGCTTTCCACCAGGTCGAACGAGAGCCTCCCACTGCATCTGATCTGCATCTCGCTCTTCAAGCAAGAGCACCTCAACTGCACCGCCAGTGCGACGTTTCAGTTTTAGACGCGCAGGCAATACTCGCGTGTGATTCACCACCACAACATCACCTGGCTGCAAGTAATTAACAATGTCACTCACTTGTCGATGCTGAAGCCCATTCGGTGAATCAACGAGCAGCCGAGCAGAGTCACGCGGCTCGATCGGTGTTTGAGCAATGAGTTCTTCAGGCAACTCGTAGTCAATGTGTGAGATATCCAAGATCAAAAACCTACTTCGCAAAATGGGCGAAGATCAGGAAAACAGATGTGGATCTTGCGCTGGAGCGACCAGTCCCAAATGAGTCCAGGCAGACGGCATTGCCACACGACCACGTGGGGTGCGCGCTATGAGTCCCTGCTGAATGAGAAATGGTTCGTACACGTCTTCGATGGTTTCAGTTTGCTCACTGACGCTGATGGCGAGTGTAGAAAGCCCAACTGGTCCTCCGTTGAATTGATTACAAATCGCACCAAGCACTGCCCTGTCCACTTTGTCTAGGCCAAGGTCGTCAACTCCAAACACTGACAACGCTTCACGCGCTGAAGCCTTATCAACTTTTCCATTGCCTCTTACTTCCGCAAAGTCGCGAACTCGGCGCAACAGTCTGTTTGCAATACGAGGCGTGCCTCGTGAGCGACGTGCAATTTCTGCAGCACCCTGGTCGTCAATCGTTACATCCAAAATTCCGGCTGCGCGTCGAACGATGCGTTGCAGTTCGTCATCGTCGTAGTAGTCGAGTCGAGCAACGAGACCAAACCGGTCTCGCAGTGGACCGGTGATCATTCCCGTACGAGTGGTGGCACCAATGAGCGTAAACCGAGGAAGGGTGAGTCGAATAGACGATGCTGCAGGTCCTTTGCCGACAACGATGTCGATCTGGAAGTCCTCCATTGCTGGATACAAAATTTCTTCAACGGTTCGTGACAGTCGATGAATTTCGTCAATGAACAACACATCGTTTGGCTCGAGCTTCGTCAGAATTGCGGCGAGGTCGCCTGCGCGTTCAAGCGCTGGACCAGACGTGATGTGAATGTGAGCATTCATTTCCGAAGCAACGATGGACGCCATTGTTGTTTTGCCAAGCCCTGGTGGGCCAGCCAACAAAATATGGTCAGCAGCTTGACCTCGACGACGGGCGGCTTCAAGCACAATCCCGAGGTGTTCTTTCAGTTCACGCTGCCCTACAAACTCATCGAGCGACTTCGGTCGCAAGCCAGTTTCGTCGGCTTGTTCAATAGAGTCCTCTGGGCGATACTGCGGATCTACGAATTCTTCACGCACGACGTACTCCTAACGCATTCAATGCTTGTCGCAACACGTTTTCAGCAGTGTCGGTTGCCGAGAGGTCGCGCAAAACTTCGCGTATCTCTTCACTTGAATATCCGAGCCCAGTAAGCGCTTCTCGAACATCTGTTATGACCGATGTGCCAGTCACTTTTCCATCGACGAGCGAATCAAGCACAGGCAACTGGAGTTTGCCGCGCAATTCGATAAGCAAACGCTCAGCGGTTTTCTTTCCTACACCCGGCACCAACGTAAGCGCACCATGATCGTTTGTAGCGACAATGTCAATCAACGCTCGAGGTGTATGCGTGGCCAAGATTGACATCGCCATACTTGGTCCAATTCCGTGTGTTGCGATCAAGGTGTTGAATGCAACGCGCTCATCTTTTTCAAGAAATCCAAACAGTGTTTGTGCATCTTCGCGAATGTGGTGGTACACGTGCATAAACGCCTGCGATGTTGGTTCAAGCTCGGCAAGTGTGCGTGGAGTGACATGCACCAAGTATCCGACGCCACCAACATCTAACAGCACGGTTGAATCGGCATTGCGTTCAACAACAGTTCCTCGCAATGAACCAATCATTACTTGGCTCCCAACGTTGCGCGCTTCACGCTGTTTGCTAATGGAGCAACGGAAAGGTGGCATAACGCAACAGCAGCAGCATCTGCTGCGTCTGCAGGTGTTGGCAACACACTGAGACCCAACCTTTTCTGCACCATCTTCTGCACTTGCAGTTTGTTCGCGGTTCCCGAACCTGCAACCGAACTCTTCACTTGGCTCGGTGTGTACTGCACCACTTCAATGCCTAGTTTGTATGCGAGCGCGAGCACTAAACCGCTTGCCTGTCCGACACTCATGGCAGTGCGTACGTTGTTTTGGAAAAACACCTGCTCAACAGCGATGGCCGTTGGCTTCACTTCACTAATCAAGGCTTCCAAGTCGCACTGCAACAATGCCAATCGACGTGGCAATGCATCTTCCTTGGGAGAGGTCAGGACACCCATCGAGATTGCCTCAACGGAACCACCAGAGCTTGGAGCAAGGGCTGCATAACCACAACGCGTGAGCCCAGGGTCTATGCCCAGCACCACCAAAGACGTTGAGGCGAACATATGTTCAAGCCTAGTTCGGGCTGCTAGCTGAGTTTGGCCTTTTCTACGGCAGCCACCAATTCGTCCACTGAGCGGAAGGAAAGCCCGGCAAGGGCGCGGTGGACATAGCGAACCACACCAGATCCGTCAATGACGAACACGCTTCGACGCGGGAACCCAAGCGGACCGAGGATGCCGTATTGCTTTGACACCGACTTTTCAACATCGGCAAGAAGTGGAAAAGAGAAGCCGTGCTTTCCCGAAAACTCGTCATGACTCTCTACGCCTTGCGAAGAGATGCCAATCACCTGAGCGCCCACGGATTCGAATTGGCTCATTTCATTGTTGTACGAGCACAGCTGCTTGGTGCATACCGGCGTGTTGTCGCCTGGATAAAACACCAATACCACTGGCTTACCTGCATATTCAGAAAGTGAGTACGACTTTCCGCCCGTCCCCTGCAGTGTGAACTGCGGTGCTTGATCTCCAACGCTGAGTGTCATTGCGCTACCTCGTTTAATAGTTCATCGGAAATGTCAAAGTTTGCATACACATCTTGCACGTCATCGTTGTCTTCGAGATCGTCCATGATTTTCAAAATTGCCTTCGCATCATCTGCAGCAGTAACTGCAACGCTCATTGACGAGACCATGGTGCTTACTGCCGACACTACATTCATTCCCGCACTCTCGAGTGCAGATTTCAACTCAAACACGGTGGTCGAGTCACAGGTAACACGCCATGAGTCGCCATCATCAACAACATCTTCTGCACCGTGATCTAGCGCGACAAGCATCACATCGTCTTCACTGATGTTCTTTTCAATCTGCACGATTCCTTTACGTGAAAACTGCCAAGCAACAGCTCCTGGCTCCGCCAATGCGCCACCCGATTTGCTGAACGCCATACGCACATCTGCTGCAGTGCGGTTTCGATTGTTTGTCAATGCATCAACCAACATCGCCACACCACCAGGTGCATACCCTTCGTAGGTCACTGTTTCGAATGCTGCACCAGTTTGTTCTCCAAGACCTCGCTTTACCGCACGATCAATGGCATCGTTCGTCATGTGCGCAGCTTTGGCTTTTTGGATGATGGTTCGCAACGTTGCGTTACTTGCGGGGTCGCCTCCGCCTTCGCGTGTAGCAACCTCAAGTTGACGCGACATCTTGGCGAAGATTTTTCCGCGCGCAGCATCAATGGCGCCTTTCTTCCGTTTAATTGTCGCCCATTTGGAATGACCAGACACCGTTATACCTCCTGCAGTAAACTGATAAACATTGAATGAATGCGTGCGTCGTTCGTCAGTTCAGGATGGAAAGAAGCCACCATCACCGAACCCTGCCGGGCCAAGACAACGGCTTCGTTGTGGCGCGCTAACACCGTTACATCTTCTCCGATTCGCGCAATTTGTGGCGCGCGGATAAACACCGCGTGAAAATCCTCAACAAGTCCAACAAGCGAAATATCGGTTTCAAAACTGTCAATTTGTCGACCGTATGCGTTGCGCTTCACGTCGATGTCAATCGCTCCGAAACTTCTCTGATCCGATCGCCCATCAAGCACACCTTTTGCCAACAGAATCATTCCAGCGCAGGTGCCAAACACTGGCATTCCCTGCTTCAATCGTGCATCAATTACATCAAACAGACCAGAAGTCTGCAGTAAATGCGACATTGTGGTGGACTCGCCGCCAGGCATCACCAACGCATCAACCATTTCCAAGTCTGCAGGCGTTCGCACTTGGACCGATTCAACGCCAAGATCGCGCAACACAAGTTGATGAGCCTCGAAAGCGCCCTGCAATGCAAGAACGCCAACTACGCGAGACAAGTGGTGCTGCTTTACCAGCCGCGGTCGGCGTAGCGCTCGTTGATCTTGTCCATGCCAATACCAGTCATTGGCGCACCAAGATTGCGACTCACTTTTGCCAACACGTGAGCGTCACGGAAGTGCGCCGTTGCCTCAACAATTGCTTTCGCGCGTGGCGACGGGTCGTCGCTCTTGAAAATTCCTGATCCAACGAACACAGCCTCAGCACCGAGCTGCATTGCAAGTGCTGCGTCTGCAGGTGTTGCTATGCCGCCTGCACAAAAAATTGGAACTTGCAACTTACCCGTCTCCGCAATTTCTTGTACGAGTGGCAATGGTGCGCCAAGTTTCTTGGCCCAATCAAACAACTCTGCCGAGTCGGCTTGTGTGATTCGCCGAATGTCACCAAAAATGCTGCGCAAGTGTCGCACAGCCTCAACAACGTTTCCTGTGCCTGCTTCACCTTTCGAACGAATGAGAGCAGCGCCCTCACTAATGCGGCGAAGCGCTTCGCCAAGATTTGTTGCACCACACACAAATGGTGAAGTAAATGCAAATTTGTCGATGTGATGCGTTTCGTCGGCAGGTGTGAGCACTTCAGACTCATCGATGAAGTCAACTCCCAGGGCTTCAAGTATCTGGGCCTCAACAAAGTGACCGATGCGAGCTTTAGCCATAACCGGAATTGTGACGACAGCCTTGATGCCTTCAATCATTTCCGGATCGCTCATGCGTGCAACTCCACCATCGCGACGAATGTCGGCAGGAACTCGCTCAAGAGCCATTACAGCAGTGGCACCCGCATCTTCGGCAATCTTTGCTTGCTCTGGGTTAACTACGTCCATAATGACGCCGCCCTTTAGCATTTCTGCCAGGCCACGATTTACTTTCATTGGCCCAGAAGCCGAGTTTGCCTTACTTGTCGTCATGCCAATAAGCGTACCGACCTATCCCGCTTGACCCATAAGCCAACTCGGGGAAATCCCGAATATGAATTACGGGAATTTCACCTCGTCTTGCGTCATACCCGGTGAAACAACTGCGGTTTTTCCTGCACGTGAAACTTCAACAAAAGTCTGTCCAGGCGTCAACTTGATGATGCCACCAGCAGAGTCCTTTAGTTCAAATGGCTTCAAACGATCTGTTCGCGACCATGTGCCCTCGTACACAACACCGTTCGTGAATACATAGGCTTTGCCCGATCCGAGCGTTTTTGATGTCGGGCTGTACGTGTTGGTGTATTCAACTTCCAAAACAATCACGTTTGGAACCGACAACGCAACATCAGCAGGGTCGACAACGACAGTGCCATCTTGAGTGCGCACCCATTCCTTTGCGGCCGCGTCCCAGTCCCACTGCACCTTGACACCATCCATTGACACCTTTAAGCCAAGGGCTTCCTTT